>JBHICL010000013.1:0-19878 GCA_046759605.1 Alphaproteobacteria bacterium
CGGCGGTCAGTCCGCGACCAGCCGCTCCAGCAAGCCCCGGTAGTTCTCGAATCCCGGTGTCGCGGCCCCGGGGTCCTTGCCCGCCTCGTCCCAGCGGCGGAGGGCGAGCGCCGCCTCATGGTGAGGATTGGCCCTGAATGCCGCCACCTCTTCCGGGGTCATGGGACCTCCCTGAAGGCCGAGAGAGTGGACCGAGGCCGGTGACAGCGTCTCGAAATAACCGGGCTCGACCGCGCACAGATAGCGCTTGGCGTCCACGTGGAGGCGTATCGGCTCGGTGACCTCCGGCGGGAAGAACCCGGCCAGGAACCGGGCGCCCAGCGCTTCGTGCCGGTTATTGATGCCCCTCTCGAGCGCGTCCTCGGGGAATTCGCCGGTGTAGTGGCCCACGTCGTGGAGCAGCGACGCCGCGACGAGGGCGTCCGGCGCGCCGGCGCGGGCGGCGTGGGTTCCCGTCTGCAGCATGTGCGCCGCCATGCTCACGCGCTCGCCGAGATAGGACTGGGCGCCGCGCCGCGCGAACAGATCGGCCAGGAAGTCGACGATCGTCTCGCGGGTGGGCTCAGCCTCGGCCATGTCGTCACTCCTCCCTCGCCTCGAGGATGTGCAGCGTGCTCAACAGCCCGTCCCAGTCGGCGTAGCAGGCCTGCAGGTGCCGCCTGCCGGTCGCGGCGAACGCCTTGCGCCCGTGCAGCACGCGGCGATTGTCGACGGCAAACAGATCCCCCGGCCCCATCCGGAAGCCCACCTCCAGAGCCGGACGCTGAAGGATCTCTGCGAAGCGGCGGTAGGCGGCGTAGAAGTCCGGCATGACCTCCGCCGGCACGTCGAACGGCGCTGCGGAGCGGTTGTTGTACCGCACCGCCGTGACCCGACCCAGATCGTCGAGGGCGATGAGCGGCGCCCGCGCCTCGAGGTCCGTCCCGGCGTCGTGGAAACGGAACGGTACCGCGTGACGCGTCAACAGCTCGAAGGCCCCCGGTGCCTCGCGTTTCAGGACCTCCGCCACGTGGAAGCCGTCCGTCACCACGGACTCGCCGCCGTCCGCGTCCGCCTCGAGGCAGTGCACGAGCTGAAGCCCGGGCACCGGGTCGCGGTAGGGATTGTCGGTGTGCACCGGAAGGCCCATGCCGGTGTAGGCGAGGTTGATCGGCCGGGCCACCGAGCGTACGTCGAAGAAGCGGCCATAGTTGGTCTCGCGCACGAAGCCGAACAGCTCGGCCACCCGGGTGACCTCCTCGGGAACGAGCGGCACATTCTCCAGCATCGCGAAACCATACGCGGCGAGCGCCCGCAGCCAGCGGGCGAGCGCCCGGGGGTCGGTGGATACCTCGGCGTGGTCGAAGACCGGCGGGGCCTCCTCGAGCTCGCGGCCCCACAGCCGCGGCGCCGGGCGCCGTTCGCCCCGGGCGGGATCGCTATAGGAATGGGCCCGCAGCCACCGGGGATCGAAGCGCGCCTCGTGTCCGTCCGGCGCGAAGCTCACCGCGATCAGGCCATCGGCGCCGACGGTGGCGTCGGCGAGGCCGAGCTCCAACGGGATGGCGGTGATGTCGAACAGCCGCTGGTCGTTCTCGGGATGGCGACAGCCCGTACAGGGGCAGTTGTCGCGCAGCCAGATCGCGTGGAAGACGCTGTCGTGTCCGTCGCTCCAGGCGATTCGAAGGGTATCGGCGCCGCACTCGACGCGGCTCGCCGCGATCCCGGGCATTTGGGTAACTGCCACCGCCTCACCACTATTGTCATTTCCCCAAAACCGCTGCTATGCGACTCAGCACATGATAGCCGTATCTGACAAGACCATACGCGGACTCCTTTTCGACAAGGATGGCACGCTGCTCGACTTCCAGGCGAGCTGGGTGCCGGTGAACCGCGGGGCGGCGATGGCCGTGGCGGGGGGCGACGAGGAGCTGGCCCACAGGCTGCTCGAGGTCGGCGGCCAGGATCCCCGGACCGACTCCGTCACCGCCGGGTCCGTGCTGGCGCGGGGGACCGCGCCCGAGATCGCTTCCACCTGGATACGGCACCTGCCGGCGCACGACTACGACGCTGTGGTGGCGCAGGTGAGCCGCGTCTTCGACGAGCTGAGCCCCCGTTGCGCCGCGCCGGTCACCGATCTGCCGCGCCTGTTCTCGCGGCTCCGGCGGCGCGGGTTGCGGCTCGGCGTCGCCACGACCGACAGCCAGAAGGGTGCGATCGCCGCGCTCGGCAGGTTCGGCGTGCTCGAGATGCTGGATTTCGTCGCCGGCTACGACGCGGGCCACGGGGTCAAGCCCGATCCTGGCGTGGTGCTGGCGTTCTGCCGCGAGCTCGGTCTCGATCCGCCGCGGGTCGCCGTTATCGGTGACAACCCACACGACCTCGAGATGGGCCGCGGGGCCGGCGCGGGACTGGTGGTGGGTGTCCTGACCGGCACGGGAACCCGGGACGCGCTCTCTGAACTGGCCGATCACGTCGTCCCTTCCATCGAGGACCTGGAGGCGCTGCTCCCAACGTAGGAGATGTCGGTTTCCTCCAGGGGACCGTCCGATCCGTGCAAGAAAGCGCTGGACGGGCGTGCGATTATCGCCAGCATACGGGCGAAGGGGAAATATCGTGGCCAAGTACTCCTGGCTGTCCTTAGTCAGCAATGCGCTGAGCCATCACGAGAAATGGCCACGGCAGTGGCGTTACCCGGAGCCCAGGCCGTCCTACGACGTGGTCGTCGTCGGCGCCGGCGGTCATGGCCTTGCGACCGCCTACTACCTTGCCAAGAACCACGGCGTCACCAACGTTGCGGTGCTGGAGAAAGGCTGGCTCGGCGGCGGCAACATCGGCCGCAACACCACCATCGTGCGTTCCAACTATCTCTGGGACGAAAGCGCCGGCATCTACGAGTTCGCTCTCAAGCTGTGGGAAGGGTTGTCGCAGGACCTGAACTACAACGTCATGTTCAGCCAGCGCGGGGTGCTGAACCTCGCGCATAATCTGCACGACGTCCGCGAGGGCCAGCGCCGGCGCAATGCCAACCGCCTGAACGGCATCGACTCCGAGTGGCTCGACGCGCGGCAGGTGAAGGCGTTCTGCCCGATCATCAACACCTCGCCCAATCTGCGCTACCCCATACTCGGCGCCACCCTCCAGCGCCGCGGCGGCATCGCCCGCCATGACGCCGTCGCCTGGGGCTTCGCACGGGGCGCCGATGCCCGCGGCGTCGACATCATCCAGAACTGCGAGGTGACCGGCATACGCACCGAGAGGGGCCGCGTGCGCGGCGTGGAGACGACCCGCGGCCATATCGGCGCGGGGAAGGTGGGCATCGTCGCCGCCGGCCACACCTCGGTGGTCGCGGCCATGGCCGGGCTTCGCCTGCCCATAGAGAGCCATCCCCTCCAGGCCCTGGTCTCCGAGCCCTTGAAGCCGGTCCTCCCCTGCGTGGTCATGTCGGGAACCGTCCACGTCTATGTGAGCCAGTCGGACCGGGGCGAGCTCGTCATCGGCGCCGGCATCGACGCGTTCAACTCGTACGCGCAGCGCGGCAGCTTCCACATCATCGAGCACCAGATGGGGGCGTTGATCGAGCTGTTCCCCATCTTCGGCCGCGTGCGCATGCTGCGCACCTGGGGCGGCATCGTCGATGTCTGCCCCGATGCCTCGCCCATCATTTCCAAGACCCCGATCGAGGGCCTCTACATCAACGGCGGTTGGGGCACCGGCGGCTTCAAGGCGACGCCGGGCTCGGGCTGGGTCTTCGCCCACACCATCGCGCGCGACGAACCGCACCACTTGAACGCCCCGTTCACGCTGGAGCGCTTTACCACCGGCGCGCTCATCGACGAGCACACCGCCGCCGCCGTGGCCCATTGACGGAGGCGGCCAATTGCTTCTGATCCCCTGCCCCTGGTGCGGCCCGCGCGACGAGAGCGAGTTCCGCTACGGCGGCGAGGCCCACATCGCGCGGCCGCTCAGTCCCGACGAGCTGAGCGACGCCGAATGGGCCGATTATCTTTTCATGCGCACGAACCCCAAGGGCCATCACCTGGAGCGCTGGGCGCACAGCCACGGCTGCCGGCGCTGGTTCAACGTGAAGCGCAGCACGATCACCCATGAGATCGTCGCCGTCTACAAGATGGGTGAGGATCCGCCGGAGCACGCGGAATGACAGGCGGCGGGACGCGGTTGGCGCATGGCGGCCGCATCGACCGCTCGAGACCGCTTGCCTGCCGCTTCAACGGGCGGGGCTATAGCGGGTTCCAGGGCGACACCCTGGCCTCGGCGCTGCTGGCGAACGGCGTCCATCTGGTTGGCCGAAGCTTCAAGTTCCACCGGCCGCGCGGGATCATGTCCGCGGGCGTCGAGGAGACCAACGCCGTCATCCAGCTCAACACCGGGCCGCATACGGAGCCCAACCTGCGCGCCACTCAGGTCGAGCTCTATGAGGGGCTGACCGCCCGTTCGGTGAATGCCTGGCCCAGCGTGGACCTCGACCTGGGCGCCGTGAGCGACCGGTTCTCGCGGGTGCTGGTCGCCGGCTTCTACTACAAGACCTTCATGCATCCCCGCTCGTTCTGGGAGCGCATCTACGAGCCGCGCATCCGCCAGATGGCCGGGCTCGGCACCGCGCCCGAGGCGCCCGACCCCGATATCTACGACCGCATGAGCGCCCACGTCGACGTGCTGGTCGTGGGCGCCGGACCCGCAGGACTGGCCGCCGCCCTGAGCGCGGCGAGGGCGGGGGCACGCGTCGTCGTGGCGGACGAGCAGCCCGAGCCCGGGGGCGCGTTGCTGGGCCTCAAGCGGGAGATCGACGGCGCGCCCGCCTCCCGGTGGATCGAGGCGGTGACCGGCGAGCTCGCCGCCGCGCCCAACGTCCGGCTCCTCCCGAGGACGACAGCTTTCGGCTACTACGACCACAACTATCTGTGCCTCGTGGAGCGGCGCACGGACCACCTGGGGCCCGCCGCTCCCAGGGGCGTGGCGCGGCAGCGTCTATGGCACGTGCGCGCGCGGCAGGTCGTGCTGGCGACCGGCGCCCACGAGCGCCCCCTGGTGTTCGCCGACAACGACCGGCCCGGCGTCATGCTGGCCTCGGCGGTCCAGACCTACATGAACCGTTACGCGGTCCTGCCCGGCCGGAGAGCCGTTGTCGTCACCAACAACGACGGCGCTTACGAGGCGGCCCTCGACCTGCTCGACGCCGGAGCGGAGGTGGTCGCCGTCGTCGATGCGCGTGCCGAGGCCGAAGGCGCGCTGCCCGCGGCGGCGCGCGAGCGTGGCATCGAGGTCCGCACCGGCTCGACGATCGTGGCGACCAGCGGCGGCAAGCACGTGGACGCGGTCGAGGTCATGGGGCGCGCCGGTGATGGCGTCGCGGGCGAAGCCCGGCGGCTAGGGTGCGACCTCGTGGCCATGTCCGGGGGATGGATGCCGGTCGTCCACCTGCATTGCCAGTCCGGCGGCAGGCTCGAATACGACGAGGGCGCGAGCTGCTTCGTCCCCGGCGATTCGCCGCAACAGGAACGGCCGGCCGGCGCCATGACGGGCGCCTTCGAGCTCGGGGGCTGCCTTGCCCAGGGCTTCGCCGCCGGCGCCGCCGCCGCCGAGGCCGCCGGCTTCGGCGACGGTCGCGGCCCGCCGGCGCCCCGGGTCGTCGAGCCGGACATCGGGTGCGGCGCGCCCGTCTGGCTGCTGCCGGGCCGGGCGCCCCTCGGCCGTGGCCGGGCCAAGCAATTCGTCGACTTCCAGCACGACGTCACCGCCGCCGACATCGCGCTGGCGGCGCGGGAAGGGTTCCTCTCGGTCGAGCATATGAAACGCTACACGACCTCCGGCATGGGCACGGACCAGGGCAAGACCTCGAACCTCAACGCCTTGTCCATGCTCGCCGCGACCCTCGACCGCCCGGTCCCCGAGGTCGGCACGACCACGTTCCGCCCGCCCTACTCGCCGGTGACCTTCGGCGTCGTCGCGGGGCGCGATGTCGGGGCGCTCATGGATCCGGAACGCGTGACGCCGATGCATTCCTGGCACGTGGAGCACGGTGCGGTGTTCGAGGACGTGGGGCAATGGAAGCGCCCCTGGTACTTCCCGCGCGACGGCGAGGACATGCACGCCGCCGTCAACCGCGAGTGCCTCGCGACGCGCAACGCCCTGGGCGTGCTCGACGCCTCGACCCTGGGCAAGATCGACATCCAGGGGCCGGACGCCACCAGGCTGCTCAACCGCGTCTACACCAACGCCTGGGACAAACTGGAGATCGGGCGCTGCCGCTACGGCCTGATGTGCCGCGAGGACGGCATGGTCTTCGACGACGGCGTGACCACGCGCCTGGGCGAGAACCGCTACCTCATGACCACCACCACCGGAGGCGCGGCCCACGTCCTCGACTGGCTCGAGGAATGGCTGCAGACCGAATGGCCGGAGCTTCGGGTCTACTGCACGTCGGTAACCGAAGAGTGGGCCACCGTTTCCATGGCGGGGCCGCGGGCGCGCGAGGTCATGGCGGCGCTGGCGCCGGACATGCCCCTCGACAACGAGAGCTTCCCCTTCATGTCCATGCGCGAGGGCATGGTCGCCGGCATGCCGGCCCGGGTCTTTCGCATCAGCTTCACCGGGGAGCTCTCCTACGAGATCAACGTGCCATCGACTTACGGCCTTTCCCTGTGGCGCGCGGTGATGGAGGCGGGCGAGCCCCATGGCGTCACTCCCTACGGCACCGAGACGATGCACGTTCTGAGGGCCGAGAAGGGCTTCGTCATCGTCGGCCAGGAGACCGACGGCACCATGACGCCGCTCGACCTGGGCATGGACTGGATCGTGTCGAAGAAAAAGGATTTCATCGGCCGGCGTTCGTTGCAGCGCGCCGATACTGTCCGGCCCGACCGCAAGCAGCTCGTGGGGTTGTTGACGGACGACCCGCAACAGGTGCTGCCGGAGGGCGCGCAGCTCACGCTCGAGCCGAGGTCCGAGCCCACGGTGCCGATGGTCGGGCACGTGACGTCGGGTTATTACAGCGCGACGCTGGGACGATCCATCGCGCTCGCCATGGTCAAGGGCGGGCGCGATCTCATGGACCAGACCGTCTACGCACCAATGCCCGAGAAGACCGCAACGGCGAAGATCGCGAGCCCGGTCTTCTACGATCCCGAGGGAGCGCGCAGAGTTGGCTGAGCCGCGACATAGCCCGCTGGGGGGGGTTCACGACCGCCTGGCCGCGGCGTCGGACGACAGCACCGCGATCCGGGAGGCGCCCTATCTCGACAAGCTGAACCTACGCCTCGACTCCTCCGATGCCGAGGTTGTCAGGACCGTCCGGACCGCAACCGGCTGCGAGCTGCCCCGCGAGCCGAACACCACCGCGACGGCGGGCGCGCTCTCGGCGCTTTGGCTCGGCCCGGACGAATGGCTGCTGGTCGCCCCCGATGGCGGCCTCGCTGGCATCGAGACCGCCATGCGCGAAGCCCTCGCCGGGCGCCACCACGCGATCACCGATGTGAGCGCCGAGCGCACCGTGCTCGAGCTCGCGGGCGATATGGCGCGCGAGGTGCTGGCCAAGGGCCTGAGCCTCGACCTCGACCGCCTGGACCCCGGAACGTGCGCCGAGACCGCCTTGGCGCGCGCCCAGATCATTCTCCATCCGCGCGACGCCCGGCCCACCTACCATATTTACGTCCGTAACTCGTTCGCCGGCTATCTGGCGAGCTGGCTGATCGACGCCCTCGGGGAATCCCGCCTGAGCCACGCCCATCTGGGGTCTTGAAAGGGCCGCGATCCGGCGACATTAATCTGCCGCTGATCATACCGGCCCCCGGGGTCCCTCCGGCCCGGTCGGCGTTCGGGTGTGCCATGGGTTCGAGTGGTCCAGAGCGTATCGGGTTCCTGCTGATCCCGCGGTTCTCGATGATCGCCTTCACCTCGGCGATCGAGCCGCTTCGCCTGGCCAACCGGGAGACCGGTCGGCAGCTCTACGAATGGGCCATCCTGTCGGCGGACGGAGCGCCGGTCGAGGCGAGCAACGGCATTGCCGTCCGCACCGACTACTCCCTCGCGCAGATCGACGGCACGTCGGGCGCGCGTCCCTCGGCGCTCGAGCTCGACATGGCGATCGTCTGTAGCGGCATCGCGGTCGAGGGCTTCGATGACCCGCGGGTGCGCGCGTGGCTACGCACGCGGGCGCGCCGCGGCGTCAGCATCGGCGCGTTGTGCACGGGCGCGCATGTGCTGGCGTCCGCGGGCCTCCTCGACGGCCACCGGTGCTCGATCCACTGGGAGAACCTGCCGGGCTTCGTCGAGACGTTCCCCCACATCGAGGCGTCCGCCGATCTCTACGAGGTCGATGGCAAACGGTTCACCTGTGCCGGCGGCACGGCGGCGCTGGACATGATGCTTCATCTGATGGCCGAGAAGTATGGAACCGAGCTCGCCACGCGAGTCTCGGAGCAGTGCCTGGTGGATCGCATGCGGGGTCCTCATGACCGGCAGCGCCTGCCCTTGCGCACGCGGCTCGGCGTTCATAACCGGAAGCTGATCACCGCCGTCGAGATCATGGAGGCCAACCTGGCCGAACCCATCACCCAGGAGCAGCTGTCGCTCTATGTGGGCCTGTCCGGCCGCCAGCTCGAACGGCTGTTCCGGAGTCACCTCGGGCGAACGCCATCGCAGTTCTACCGGGAGCTACGCCTCGAGCGGGCGCGTCACCTGCTTTATCAGACCGAGCTGCCGATCGTCGAGCTGGCGCTCGCCTGCGGCTTCTCCTCCGCTTCCCATTTCTCCAAGTGCTATCGCGAGATGTACGGGATTGCGCCGAGCGAGGAGCGGGCGCGCTCAGAGAACGCGAAGGCGCGCGACATCGGCCCGAGCTTCAAGGTCCCCTGACCGGACGGCACTCAGCCATTCCGCCGTGCGCCGCACGCCACCGAAAGTGAAGAAATGCGCGCCGGTTATTCCGCAGTCGGGGTGGGCCGCCACGAACCGCGCCAGCTCGCCCACGAGCTCGTCCGGGGTCGAGAACCCGGCGAGCAACGCCGGACCCAACGCGCGTCGTCTGAGAAACCGGATCGACGGCCCGATGCGGCACCGCTGGGCGTAGCGCAGCAGGGTTCGGAGGTTTGCGGGGCCGGCAAAGCCGATGCGAACGGGCAGCCTGTTGCCCTGGCGCTCGATGCGCCTGTGCCAGTCGATGATGGCGCCGGCGTCGAAAGCGAATTGCGTAATGACGTAGAGCTCGGCGTCGGTTTCCCGCGCGAACCGGTTCTTGCTCGCGATCGCTTCCGCGAGGCCGCCCTCGCCGATATCCGGGTTCCCTTCCGGATGGCCGGCGACGCCGATGCGGCGTATCCCGCGCCGGTCGAGGAGCCCGGTCTCCAGCACCTGGATCGTGCTATCGAAATCGCCCACCGGCGTCGGCAGATCGCCGGCGATGGCGAGGACCTCGCCGACCCCGGCCTCGTCCCGGAGGCGTCCAAGGTGCCGGTCCAGGGCCTCGGCGTTCGCGATGCTCCGCGCCGGCAGGTGCGGGACCGGCTCGAACCCTGCCGCGCGCAATTGCACGGCGGTGCCGATCACCCTGTCGTAATCGGATCCCGGCGGACAGGCGGCGTACACCCGCGTGCCCGGCGCGAGAAGTTCCCGATAGGCGGAGATCTCCCCAGCGGAACCAGGAAGCGTCTCCACCGAACTCCCTTCGAGGAACGCGACGACTTCGCGTTTCGAGATTTTCTGGGCGGGCGGCACTGCTCGAACCCGCCTCAACCGCGCGACGTGCACCAACGGCGTCCCCGGTACCGTTCAAGCACGAGACCACCTCAATCAAACAACCTGGTTCAATCCCACACCGGCCACGCTACCATGTCGCGTCGCCAACCGACATGGATTGTCACGGACCCGACGCCGGACCCGTTGTTTTTCGGCTGCCGGCATGGCGCGACTGACGTATTCGTGTCGCCGCGTGTCGTAATTTCGAAAGACAAGGGGCGACAGGGGCCTATTCTGCCTCGTCTCGTAGCGCTTCCGATCCGGGGATCAGAAACCATGCTTCAGGTCAAGCCAAGGCACGTGCCCATCAATCTGCGTCAGTCCGGCAACAGCGACGCGCGTATGCTTATATCCACGCGCATACGCAAGTCCCCCTACTGGCATCTGTCACGGCGCGAGGGCTGCTGGGCCTATACCGTCTACAACCGCACCTATCACCCCCGAGCTTACGAGCGCCCGGAGGACGGCGGCCTCATGGCCGAGTACGAGACGCTCACCAAGGACGTGACCATGTGGGACGTGGCGGTCGAGCGGCAGATCAGGGTGAAGGGGCCGGACGCGGCGGAGTTCGTCGACCTGCTGATCACGCGCGACGTCCACACCAAGCTGCCGGTGGGCCAGGGGCGCTACGTCATCCTCTGTGACGAGCGCGGCGGCATTATCAACGATCCCGTGCTGCTGCGCCTGGCCGAGGACGAATTCTGGTTCAGTATTTCCGACTCCGACGTTCTGCTGTGGGCCAAGGGCGTGAACGCGTTTTCCGGTCACGACGTAACCATCGACGAGATCGACGTGGCCCCGATACAGATCCAGGGTCCGAAGTCCAAGGACCTGATGACCAGGCTGGTTGGCCCCGAACTTCTGGAGCTCGGCTATTACCGGCTCATGGAGACCAGGCTCGACGATCTCGACGTGGTGATTTCGCGGACGGGCTTCTCGGGCGAGGTCGGCTACGAGATCTATCTGCGCGACGCGACGCTCCATTCCGACAAGCTGTGGAACCGCGTTCTCGACGCCGGACAGGAGTTCGGTCTCAAGGTCATCGCGCCGAGCCATGTGCGGCGGCTCGAGGCCGGCATCCTCTCGTGGGGACAGGACATGGACATCGAGACCAACCCCTACGAGGTGGGCCTGGGCTGGCAGGTGGACCTCGGCAAGGAGAAGTTCATCGGCAAGGAGGCGCTCGCCAGAATCAAGGAAGAGGGCGTCGTGCAGAAGCTCGTGGGCCTCAGGCTCGGCGGCAAGCCGATCACCTGGTACAACGAGGACTTCTACCTGGTGAAGGATTCCGATGGAAGCGAGGTCGGCTATATCTCCAGCGCCTTCTGGTCGCCGACTTTCGACACCAACATCGCGCTCGCCACGCTGCCGACCGCGCTTGCGGATCCCGGGACCAGGCTGAAGGCCGAGCTGCCCGCCGACGGACTGGTGGATGCCGAGGTCGTTCCGGTTCCCTTCAAGGATCCGGACAAGGAGATCCCGAAATCATGACCGTTGCGTCTCCCCGCCGGGGCATGTGACGCTTGGGCGTCGCGGTGGGTAACGAATAAGGGGGAGGCAGCCCGATGAAAAGCGACGCGCGCGTCGTCGTTATTGGCGGCGGGGTCGTCGGGGTCAGTATCCTGTATCACCTGACGAAGGCCGGGTGGTCCGACGTCATGCTCGTGGAACGCGCGGATCTGACCCACGGATCGACCTGGCATGCCGCCGGTCTTCTGCCGCTCTTCAACATGAGCTACGCCGTCGGCCAGATCCACAAGTACAGCGTCGACCTCTACAAGCGTCTCGAGGCGGAGACCGGCCAGGCCGTGAGCTTCCACGAGACGGGCAATCTGCGGCTCGCCACCAACCGGGACCGCATGGACGAGTATCACAAGTACTGCGGGACCGCGAACACCATCGGCGTGCCCTTCGAGATGATCACGCCGAAGGAGATCGCGGAGCTCTGGCCGCTCTGCAACACGGAGGGGCTGGTGGGCGCCCTGTTCCATCCGCATGACGGCCACGTCGCCCCGGCCGATGTGACCATGGCGCTCGCCAGGGGCGCGCGCGACGGCGGCGCAGAGATCAACCGCAACACCGAAGTGACCGCGATCGAGCGTAAGCCGAGCGGCGAGTGGCTGGTCAAGACCAGCCAGGGCGACATCACCTGCGAGACCGTGGTGGCCGCGACCGGCAACTATGCCCGGCAGACCGCCGCCATGGTCGGTCTCGACATCCCGGCGATTCCGGTGGAGCACCAATACATCGTCACGGAGCCGCTGCCGGAGCTCGAGGAAAGGCACGAGGCCGGGCTCAAGGAGCTCGCGGTCCTGCGCGAGAGCGACGCGTCATACTATATGCGCGAGGAGCGCCAGGGCCTCATACTCGGTCCTTACGAGGCGGACGCCCGCGCCTGGGCCGTCGACGGCGTCCCCGAGGGGTTCGGACAGGAGCTGCTGCCGCCCGACGTCGATCGCCTGGAGCGCCACATCGAGGCGGCGATCAATCGGGTGCCCATCTTCGGCAAGGCCGGCATCAAGGAGGTCATCAACGGCCCGATCTCCTATACGCCCGACGGCAACCCGCTGTTGGGTCCGGCTTACGGCCTCAGGAACTTCTGGTTGGCGGAGGGTTTCAGCTTCGGCATCACCGCCGCCGGCGGCGCCGGAAAGTTTCTCGTCGAGTGGATCGTCGACGGCGAGCCAAGCATCGACCTGCTACCGGTGGACCCACGCCGCTTCGGCGCCTACGCGGGCAGGAACTATGCGAAGCTGAAGAACGAGGAAGCCTACGAGAACGTGTTCATCATCCACTACCCCGACGAGGAGCGCCCGGCGGCGCGCCCGGCGAAGACGAGCCCGTGCCACGAAAAGCTGGACCAGCTGGGCGCGGTCTGGGGTCAACGTTACGGCTGGGAGCGGCCCAACTGGTTCGCCCCGGACGGCGTCGAGCGCAGGGACGAGTGGAGTTTCCGCCGCACGAACTATTTCGAGCATGTCGGCAAAGAGTGCCGCCTGACCCGCGAGCGCGTGAGCCTCATCGACATCACCAGCTTCACCAAGCACGAGGTCTACGGCCCCGGCGCCGAGGCATATCTGGACCGCATGGTGGCCAACCGCCTGCCGCGGAAGATAGGGCGGATCAATCTGGCCCACGCGCTGACCCGAAACGGCGGGGTCCGCACCGAGTTCACCATCATGCGCGACGGGCCGGACCGTTTCTATCTCGTGAGCTCGGGCGCCGCCGAGCGATACGACCACGACTTCCTGCTCAAGCACGTGCCCGACGACGGCAGCGTGACCGTCAACAACATCACAACCGGCCACGGCGTGCTCGTGGTGGTGGGGCCGCGGTCCCGCGATCTGCTCGCCAAGGTCACGGATGCGGACCTCTCCAACGAGGCGTTCCCCTGGCTTACGGGACAGCACATCGGCATCGGCATGGCGCCGGCACGCGCCATGCGGATCAACTTCGTGGGTGAGCTCGGTTGGGAGCTTCACCATCCCATCGAGTATCAGCGCCACATCTTCGATGTTCTGGTGGCGGCGGGAGAGGAGTTCGGTCTGGGCATGTGTGGGATGCGCGCCATGGACTCCATGCGCATCGAGAAGTCCTACCGCATGTGGGGCCAGGACCTGACGCGCGAGTATTCCGCTCTCGAGGCCGGCCTCGACCGCTTCGTACGCCTCGACAAGGACGACTTCGTCGGCCGGGAAGCGCTCCTTCGCCAGAGCGAGAACGGCGTCCCCCAGCGTTTCGTGACGCTCGAGGTGGACGCGGCGGACGCCGACCCCTGGGGCAACGAGCCCATCTACGATGGCAACGGCATGGTGGGGCGCGCCACGGCCGGGGCCTTCGGCCACACGATCGGCAAGAGCCTTGCGCTCGCCTACGTGACGCCCGAGGCGGCCGAGCTCGGGACCGAGCTGGAGATCGAGATCCTGAACGAGCGCCGCCCCGCCCGGGTGATTCCGGACTCGCCTTACGATCCCGAGAACAAGAGCCTCAGAGCGTAGCCGCGGATGCGGGTTCTCATCCCCATCAAACGCGTGATCGACGCCAATGTGAGGGTGCGCGTGCGCGCGGACGGCAGCGGTGTCGAGCTCAGCAACGTCAAGATGGCCATCAACCCGTTCTGCGAGGTCGCGGTCGAAGAGGCCATTCGCATGCGCGAGGCCGGCGCCGCCTCCGATGTGATCGTCGTGAGCGTGGGCGACGCGGCGTGCCACGACGTCATCCGCACCGCGTACGCGATGGGCGCCGACCAGGGAATACTCGTTCAGTCCGAGCGCGACCTGGAGCCGCTCGCGGTCGCCAAAACCCTGAAGGCGGTCGTGGAAAGAGAGGGGGCCGAGCTGGTCATCTGCGGCAAGCAGGCCATCGACGGCGACAACAACCAGACCGGCCAGATGCTTTCCGCCCTGCTCGGCTGGCCGCAGGGCACCTTCGTCTCCCGTATCGAGGTGGCCGACGGCGGTGTCACGGTCACGCGCGAGGTGGACGGCGGCCTCGAGGAGCTGCGCCTCGCGCTCCCCGCCGTCGTCACGGTCGACCTGCGATTGAACGAGCCGCGATACGCCACCCTGCCGGCCATCATGAAAGCCAAACGCAAGCCGTTCGAGACGGTGACGCCCGAAGAGCTCGGCGTCGACGTGGCGCCGCGCCTCGATACCTTGAAGGTCGAGGAGGCGCCAGCGCGCGCGGCCGGGGTCGTCCTCGCCTCCGCATCCGAGCTCGTCGAACGGCTGCGCGACGAAGCAAAGGTCCTTTGAGGACCGGGACTGATCGGCAATGACGACGGACATCGAAATCGCGAGGGCGGCGGAGCTGCGCCCCATCGTGGACCTGGCCGGGGACGCCCTCGGTCTCCAGCCGGATCGCCTGGAGCCCTATGGGCATCACAAGGCCAAGGTGGCGACCGGCGTGCTGGACGAGCTGGCGGACCGTCCCGATGGCAAGCTCATACTCATGACAGCCATGACGCCGACCCCGGCGGGCGAGGGCAAGACGACGACGACGGTTGGCCTCGGCGACGCGCTGCTCCGCCTCGGCAAGCGGGTGATGATCTGCCTCCGCGAGCCGTCGCTGGGTCCCTGCTTCGGCCTGAAGGGAGGCGCGGCGGGCGGCGGCTTTGCCCAGGTCGTGCCGATGGAGGACATCAACCTCCACTTTACCGGAGACTTCCACGCCGTCGGCGCGGCGCACAACCTGCT
The DNA here is from genome assembly GCA_046759605.1 of Alphaproteobacteria bacterium. Taxonomy (GTDB): domain Bacteria; phylum Pseudomonadota; class Alphaproteobacteria; order UBA6615; family UBA6615; genus JBHICL01. Next base: position 14,928 of record JBHICL010000013.1, read on the forward strand.
CGCCGCGATGATCGACAACCACGTCTACTGGGGCAATGGGCTGGGCATCGACGAGCGCCGGGTCACCTGGCGCCGCGTCGTGGACATGAACGACCGCGCCCTGCGCCAGATCGCGTGCGGGCTGGGCGGCGTCGCCAACGGGTTCCCGCGCGAGGACGGCTTCGACATCACGGTGGCGTCGGAGGTCATGGCGATCCTTTGCCTCGCGAGCGACCTCGAGGACCTGACCCAACGGCTCGGCAACATCATCGTCGCCCGCACGCGTGCCCGCGAGCCGATCACCGCGCGCGAGCTCGGCGCCCATGGCGCCATGGCGACGCTGCTCAAGGACGCCATAAAGCCCAATCTGGTCCAGACCCTCGAGCACACGCCCGCTTTTGTCCACGGAGGACCCTTCGCCAACATCGCCCATGGCTGCAACTCGGTCCTGGCGACCAGAATGGCGCTCAAGCTCGTGGACTACGTGGTCACGGAATCCGGGTTCGGCGCCGACCTGGGCGCGGAGAAGTTCTTCGACATCAAGTGCCGCAAGGCCGGGCTCGAGCCGGACGTCGCCGTGATCGTCGCCTCCGTGCGGGCGCTCAAGGTGCACGGCGGCGTGGCCCGCGCCGGCCTCGGACGCGAGGACACCGAGGCGGTGGGTCGCGGCGTCGCGAACCTGCTGCGCCACATCGAGAACGTCGGCAAGTTCGGAGTGCCGGTCGTGGTCGCGATCAACCGCTTCGACAGCGATACCGAGGCGGAGATCGCCGTCGTGCGCGAGCGCTGCCAGGAGGCCGGGGCCCGTGCCGTCCTGGCCGAGCACTGGGCCCGCGGCGGCGAAGGCGCGGTCCCGCTCGCCGAGGCGGTGCTCGAGACGATGGCAAGCAAGCCGGCCAACTTCCGCCTCCTCTACGAGGACAGCGTCCCGCTTTGGGACAAAGTGCGGACGATCGCCCAGAGCATCTATGGAGCGCGAGACATCACCGCGGACAAGCGGGTTCGCGGTCAGTTCGACGACCTTCAGCAAGCCGGTTTCGGGCACTATCCCGTGTGCGTGGCGAAGACCCAGTTCAGCTTCTCCACCGACCCGAACGTGAAGGGCGCGCCGAGCGACCATATGGTCCCAATACGCGAGGTTCGGCTGGCCGCCGGAGCGGAGTTCCTGGTCGCCGTGTGCGGCGACATCATGACCATGCCGGGCCTGCCCCGCGAGCCTGCGGCAACGCGCATCTCTGTCGACGCCACGGGAGAGGTCACCGGGCTGTTCTGAGATTCGGGGGCGTGTAGCGGTTGACCTCACCGGCTGTCGCTTGGCAGCCGCGCGGCCGAGCTTATCTTACTGCCGATGCCATGAGACGGGGCCATGGGAGGGGTTTGGGAATGACTGAGTTCCGCAGCGTAGCCACGGCGTCGGAGATCCCCGAGGGCGAAATGAAACAGGTCGAGCTCGACGGCGAGGAGGTGGTCGTCGCCAATGTCGAGGGAAGGTTCTTCGCCTTCAGCAACACCTGCACCCACGAAGGCGGGCCGCTGGGGGACGGCGATCTCCTGGACGACGTCGTCACCTGCCCTTGGCATGGGGCTGAGTTCAACGTCACGACCGGCGAGGTGCTGGCGGGCGGCCCCACCGACGATCCCATCCCCACCTACGAGGTCCGGCTCGACGGCGACGACATTCAGATCAGGAAGCCGGTGTAGGCGTTCCCACCTGTCCTGACACCCGGAAGACCTCGACGGCGTCGGCGATGTTCTTGAGCTCGCGGCGGCCGAGGCTTTCGACCGGGTAGCGCGCGCCTATCCGGCGGGCGGTCTCGGCGCTCACGAGGATCTCCCGGGCCGCGGCGATCCCCGCCAGGCGCGCCGCGAGGTTCACCTCCGGACCGCTCGCCGAGAAGACCCAGCGCGTGCCCCGCTCACCCTCGAAGCGGGCCGAGCCCACCAGCGCCGGGCCGCAGGCGATCCCGACGTGCACGTCGAGGGGATGCTCTTTGTTCTCGTCGTTGAGCGCGTCGGTCACGGCCATGAGCGCGAACGCGGCGCCGACGGCCCTTAGCACATGCCGGTCTCGGTCCGCATCCTGGAAAATCGCCAGGAAGCCGTCGCCCACCGTTTCGTTGATGTCCCCATCGGCCTCGGCAATGCGGTCGAGGAAAGCGGAGAAGTAGCGATCGACGAGTCCGCCGACCACCTCCGAGGATAGTTCCTCGGAAAGGCGCGTGTAGCCGCTGATGTCGAGAAACAGGATCGAGACGTCCCGCTCCCGCCTTTGCAGCTCCGGAGCTTCCGGGTTCAGGGTCACCAGCCGCCTGACCGCCGACGGCACGAACTTGGCGAAGTGGTCCCTGATCTGGCTCAGCTCGCCGATCTTGCGATCGACGGTGTGCTTGAGCTTGAGCGCCGTCCGTATGCGCGCCTTGAGCTCCCGTTCGTTCACCGGCTTGGTCAGAAAGTCGTCGGCCCCGGCCTCGATGCCGCGCACGCGGTCGTCGACGCTGTCGAGCGCCGTCATGATGATGACCGGAATAAGCCTCGTGTCCTCGCTTTCCTTGAGAATGCGGCAAGCCGTGAACCCGTCCATGACCGGCATCATGACGTCGAGGAGGATCAGGTCCGGGCGCTCCGCCTCCACCGCCGCGAGGGCCTCCCGCCCGTTGGCGGCGGCAATGGTCTCGCAGCCCAGGTCCTCGAGCTCCTGCTCGAGATAGTCCACGTTGAACGGCTCGTCGTCGACGATGAGGATCTTCGACCGCTGGGTCATGGCGCCGCTCCCCGTCCCTCGGCGTCGCTACTTCTCATAGAACGCGTCCCAGAACGACATGAGTGTCCTGGGCGTGAACCTGAGGCGCGGGTCGGCGCCGAAGACCGCCTTCTCCTGATAGCCGATGAACAGCAGGTGGTTGTCGTAGACGTACCGCTCCAGCTTCCGCCACAGAGGCGCCGCTTCCTCCGCCGGGAATACCTTGACCGCGTCCTCGTACAGCCGGTCGAGGATGAAGTCGCGCACCGCGGACTCATTCGGTTTCGCGGAGTACAGCAGGGTCATGGGCACCATGGCCGCGTGATTGATCGTCCCCGCGGGCATGCTCAGCAGCAGGATGTCGAAGGACGGCGGGGTCAACGAGCCGAATTTCGGCAGGTACAGCTCCTCGAGGAACTCGGACTCGGAGGCGCGTTTCACCCGGACCGTTATGCCGATCCGCTCGAGGGACACGGTGATGATGTTCTCGATCTGCGGTGGAACCTGCTTGTCCACGAGCACCGAGAGCCCCAGGCCCTCGCCATAGCCGGCGGTCTCCAGCAGGCGCCGCGCCTCTTCCCGGTCGAAGGGATAGGGCTCCAGGCCGGCGTGGGTCGGATCCTCTGGGACGGTGTAGCCGCCCATCAGACGCCCGTTGCCGATGGTGCCGTAGCGGATGAGGTGATCGCGGTTCACGGCCAGGTTGATCGCCCGGCGCACCCGCGGATCGCGCAACGGCGTCTGCGGCTTCAACAGGTTGAAAGGGCCGAGCACGAGCTGCGGCAACCACTCCTTGACGACGATTCCCCTCCCGGTCTGCATGAACGTTGTCGTCCTGCGCGGATTGAGACGGCGGATGAGATCGAGCTCGCCGCCGATCAGCATGTCCAGCGCTCGCTCCCCGTCCACGTACTTGTAGACAAGCCGCTCGATCTTCGGGAAGCCGGCCCTCCAGTAGTTCGGGTTGGCCTCCAGATGGACCTCGCGCGCATCGGCGAGCCAGCGCATGAACCTGAAGGGACCGGTGCCCACGGGCCTCGCCCCGAACCCCGCCGGACCCACTTCCTGGAAATACCGCGGTGGCAGGAGGAGGCCGATGTTGGCGAGGCGGTGCAGGAACAGACCATCGCGCTCCGCCAACACCACGTCCACGGTCAGGGGATCGACCACCTCCACGCGCGAGATCACCGGGAACCATGGGGTGACGCCGTAGGCCCGGGACGCGCGCAGGAGCGAGAACCGGACGGCCTCGGCGTCGAGCATCTCGCCGTTGTGGAACGCGACGCCCGGCCGCAGGTGGAAGCGGAACGTCAGCTCGTCCAGGCGTTCCCAGCGGATGGCCAGGCGAGGCTCGATTTCCTGCTCCCGCGTGGTGGAGACCAGCGGCTCGAAGACGTTGTGCAGGAGCTCGATGCAGGGCTCCTCGGCGCAGAACAGGGGATCGAAGCTGACCCCTTCCTCGTAGCGGCCGGTGAGCGGGTTCAACGCAACCGGCGCATCCTCGCCGGGCGAGAAGCGGATCGCTTCACCCGCCGCGCCGGTCGCCAGCAGCGTCAGGCCGAGGATGAGGCAGCCAAGGGTGCGGCGGTAAAGCATCGCTCGGCGCCCCGGTCACTCGATCTCGGACAGGAACCTGGCGATCTCCCGGTTCATGATCTCACTGGCCTGGGTATCGGCTCCGACGACCATGAGATGACCCGCCGGCGACTCGATTTCCACCAGCCGCGCGTTCGGGATCGTATCCCGGGCGAGCTCCATCTCGTCGAGTCGCACCAGCAAGTCGCCCTTGGCTCCGATCAAGAGGGTCTTTGCCTTGACGGAGGCGAGCGCCGCGCGCGTGTCGCCGTCGAAGCCGGGTGTATCGCCGAGGTTGAAATTGGCCCAGGCGTCGAGCTGGTAGTAAACGTCCCGCGCGTCCTGGGGTGCCTGGACCGAAAAAATATCGTTCCAGAACTTCTCGAACCCGAGCCTCTGCTCAGGTGTGGATACGTTCGCCGCGAACCACTCTTCGGTGAGCCACCACGGCACCAGGTGCATGAGCGCCGTCGCCAGGCCCGTCGCCGGGTTCTCGTCATAGCGTCCCCCGAACCAGCCATTGTCGAGGGCGATCGTGTTCATAATGTTCCGGAGCACCGTCTTGGTCCGCGGGTTGGTCGCGGGGCTGCCGGCGATGGGAATGATCGCCTGCACGAAATCCGGATGGCTGACCGCGAGCTGGTAGGCGTTCATCCC
>JBHICL010000014.1:0-19596 GCA_046759605.1 Alphaproteobacteria bacterium
TTCGGCGACGATCTGCTCCGTCCTCGCCCACAGGCGTTCGGCCGTATCGTCGTCCCGCGCCTCCGGCGACGGCTCGGCCGCCCGGTGGTCGGCGAAGTAACGGCCGCGGATCTCGTCCACCGGGGCGTCGCGGGCGGGGTGAAGGACGCGGGCCGCCGCGCGCGCGGGTGAGATGGCCGTCGCCTTGGCGATGGTGAGGACGGTGCGGAACATGAGGCCGTTGTTGTTGCCGAAGCGGGTGGCGACGAAACCCGGGTGCACGGCCGCCACGCCGACCTCGCCCGCGCGGCGCTGCAGCGCCCGGGTAAACAGGATGTTGGCAAGCTTCGAGCGCTGATAGGCGCGCCAGCCGGAATAGCCCCGGTGAGACTGCAGGTCCTTCATATCGAGGGCCGCGCCGCGGTGCGCCTCGGACGTCACGTTGACGATCCGGCCCATGGGCGCCGCCGCGATAGCGGCCATCAGCGCATTGGCGATGACGAAGTAGCCGCAGTGATTGAGGGCGAAGGTCATCTCGAGACCTTCATGGGTCTCCCGGCGATGCTGAAAAATGGCGCCGGCGTTGTTGATCAGTATGTCGATCGCGGGTTCGTCGGCGGCGATCCGCGCGGCGACCCGTCGGGCATCCGCGACGGAGGACAGATCCGCGGTGTGAAGGGTCACGTCGCGGTTGCCGGTGGCTCTCGCGATCTCACGCCGCAACCGCTCGCCACGGGTCTGGCTGCGGCCGACGCAGACCAGCCGGTCACCGCGCGCCGCGAGATCCAATGCGGTCGCGCGCCCGATGCCGGAGGTGGCGCCGGTAATCACGGTGACGCGTGCCCGCGGATCCTGCTCGGCCGTCATGTGGCTGCTCTCTACCCTGGCGGCCGCCTTGTCAAGCACGACCCCCGCGCTCCGGGCGATGATGTCGCAGGATCCGGCGACGTCGGCCTTATGCGCGCCCGACGAACTGGCTTAGACTGGCGGCGCGATCGGAGATGGCGTCCATGGAAAACAAGGGCTTCGAACGCCGGCTCGCCGCGATCCTCGCCGCCGACATGGTGGGCTACACCCGCCACATGGCCGCCGACGAGACCGGCACGCTCGCGCGACTGAAGGCCCTGCGCGCCGAGCTCATCGACCCGGGGATCGCCGAGCATCGCGGCCGCATCGTCAAGGTGACCGGCGACGGGCTGCTCGTCGAGTTCGCGAGCGCCGTCGATGCGGTCCAATGCGCGGTCGAGCTGCAGCTTGCGCTGGGGGCGCGCAACGCCGAGCTCAGCGGGGACGAGCGCACGGAGTTCCGCATGGGCATAAACGTGGGCGACGTCATCGCCGAGGATGGGGACATATACGGCGACGGCGTCAACCTGGCGTCGCGGCTCGAGGGACTGGCGGAGGCCGGCGGCGTCTACCTCTCCGACGATACCCATCGCCAGGTCAGGAACAAGCTCGACGTCGCGTTCGAGGACCTGGGCGAGCGGCAGGTCAAGAACATCGCCGAGCCGGTCCGCGTCTACCGGGTGGTCCTGGAGCCGGGCGGGGCCGCGCCGGCCAAGGCCGCGGGGACAGGGGCCGCGGGGATAGGGGCCGCCGGGACGGGAGCCAGGATAGGGGTCGAGTTCGACAAGCCGTCGATCGCGGTCCTGGCGTTCGAGAACCTGAGCGGCGATCCCGGGCAGGAATACTTCAGCGACGGGATCACCGAGGACATCATCACGGCGCTCTCCCGGGTGCGTTGGTTCCTGGTCATCGCCCGCAACTCCACCTTCGCCTTCAAGGGACGGGCGGTGGACGTGCGCGAGGTGGCGCGGGAGCTGGGCAGCCGCTACGTGCTGGAGGGCAGCGTGCGCAAGGCCGGCAACCGTGTCCGCATCACCGTCCAGCTGAGCGATGGCGGCACCGGCAAGAGCGTGTGGGCCAAACGCTACGACCGCGAGCTCGAGGACATGTTCGCGCTTCAGGACGAGATAACCGAGACCATCGTCGGCGCTATCGAGCCAGAGCTTGGCAAGGCGGAACGGGAACGCGCCAGATCGAAGCGCCCCGAAAGCCTGGATGCCTGGGACGTCTATCAGCAAGGCATGGCCCATCACTATCGCTTCACCAAGGAGGACCTCGCCGAGGCGCGGCGTCTCTTCCAGAAGGCTTTCGAGCTCGATCCGGGATTGGGCGCCGCACTCGCCGGCTGGGCCGAGACCTGCTACTACGAGGTGGTCCTCGGTTTCGCCGACGCGCCCGAGGAACGCCGCGAGGAGGCCCTGCGCGTCGCCCGGCAGGCGGTAGAGCTGGACGACGAAGACGCCACCGCCCGGTGCGCCCTGGCGCGGGCCCACGTCATGCGTCGCGAGCACGAGCAGGCGATCCCGGAGCTGGAGACGGCGCTGGAGCTGAATCCCAGCTTCGCCTGGGCCCACTACAGCCTGGGCGCGGCGCTGGTCTTCACCGGCCGGGCGCACGAGGCGATCCCGCACCTCGAGACGGCCATTCGCCTGAGCCCCCGGGATCTCTACATGGGTTCGTTCCTGGTGCGCATGGCCGATGCACACCTGTTCATCGGGCGTTACGAGGATGCGGTGGCGTGGGCAAGGAAGGCGCTCCGGCACCCGCACTTCCAGTGGTCCAGGCATGCGGTGCTGATCTCCGCGCTCGCCCATCTCGGACGCGATGAAGAGGCCCGCCGTGCCCTCGACGAGCTCATGGGGCTGCGCCCCGACTTCACGCTCGAGTTCGTGAGGCGGACGCACCTTTTTACCAACCCGGACGACTTCGCGCGCTACCTCGAGGGCTTGCGCAAGGCCGGGGTCGCCGAATAGCTAAACGGCGGCGCGCTCGAAGAGTCCACCGAGAGAGGGATGGATGTGGGGCGCGTCCTCCTTGATGAAGCGCAAGAGCGCGCGTTCGTTCTCGCTTAGCTCTACCTTGTCGCCCAGGCGATCCAGCAGCCAGCGCGCCTCGCCCTCGTCGATGCTCTGGCGCGCGATGGCCTCGTGCCGCCGCGCCGCCTCGCGCTCGGCCTCCTCGCGCGCCCGCCTGGCGCCGAACAGGTCGGCTTCCCGCCAGGAGTCCGAGAAATTGAGCCCGGCCTTGCCCATCTCGCGGAGGAGCCGGCCGACGCCGCGCCGTTGCGGCTCCCAGGCCTCGCGCTCCCGCATCGCGGCCGCGCTCGGCACTTCCGGCGCCGACCGCGGGAACATGAGGTAGTTGGCGACCGCGCGCATGAAGAGATCCCGCCAGTGCGGGGAGTTGTCCACTTCCGGGGTCGCTTCGTTCAAGGCGAACAGGAGCTCGGCCTCGCGCCGCGTCACGGTGAATCCACCGAAGCTTCCCTGGCCGTAAAGGACCCGGCGCACCAGCTCCACGTCGGTGTCGGTGATCACGCCTGGTTTCCTGCCCTTTCCATAGGCCGCTGCGTCGGGGGTCAGCACGCTTTCGCGCACCGCCTCCAGGACGAACAGCACCAGACGCTCGGGGCACGAAGCGGCCCAGTGCACGATGTTCGCCAGCAGCTCCAGCTCGCTCAGGCCGTCGATTCGACCGTCGTGGACGATGTTCTCGATCAGGAAGTCGGCCTGCTCCTCGCTCACGTAGCCCCGCGGCTCGGTCTTCCACACGAAGTAGTCGGTCAGGGAGTCGACATAGAACTCGTACCATTCCGGCGCCTTGTCGGCGATCGCGCGGTCGAGGAGAAACAGCATCTCGGCCTCGCCCCGGTCGACCACCCCGTCGTCGCCGAACACATCGCGGCGAAGCTTGAGAACGTCGTCGGCGGCGATGAAGCCCTTTGCGAGGATCTCGTCGGCGGGGCCGGCGATGGTATGCACATCGGTCATGGGAACTCCCTTGCGCGGTTTCGGCGCGGGTACTCTTGCCGGGTTTTCACTGGCATTCGGCTGAAGCGGAGACCCACGCGCCTTGTCTCGGTTATGGTTAACAAGTTTTCGTCAGCGGTTTTATTACACATCGGCAGCGTTTCACCATGACATAGCTTTGTCACGTAAGTCTTAATTCCCTCTTGTGAATAATTCGCCAGATTATCCTGGCGCCGATTTGCCCCGCGCACCCGACGGCACCGTCAACCAACGGAGCGAGCAAATGTTGTTGGATGCATTCCTGATTCTGCCGAATGCACTCCTCTCCGGGATAATCTGGTTTCTTGCGCTTACCGTATTTCTGTACTTCGCCCGGGAGCCCGCGCATCGCGTCATCCTCTCCTTCGGACGCCTGTTCCACAGCCTGATGCGGCTGGGCGCCGCTTCGGTCACGCGTACCGAGCAGGCGCTCGTTGAGCGCAACAGGGAAGTGCTGCTGGCGACCGGAAGGGAAGCTTCGGAACGGTTCGTCGAGCGCGAGTTCGAGCGCGTGGAGGCCGCGGTGCACAGCGAGCTCGCCGAATGCCCGACGCTCCATCGCAGGCTTCGGGAGGAGCTGGCCGAGATCGAGGAGGACTACAAACGAAGCAGTCTGCTTCCGCCGTCGCCGCCGGGCTGGGTCGATGCGGTCGAGGCCGTGGGCAAGATGCCTTCCAAGGGCGATCCCATGGTCGCCAACATCCTCGAGAGCATCCACAAGTCCCTCGTCGACGCGCATGCGAGCACCATCAAGGAATACCGCGCGGCCAACAGCGCCCGACACCGGCATCTCACCAGAATGCTGCCGCACTGGCGCAAGCTCCTGCAGGTGCTGGGTCAGCTGGATACCAACGTCGGCCGTCTCATGGAACGGGCCAAGGGCATCGACCGCCGAATGGAGGAGTACGAGGCCATCGTCGGAAACACGGACCAGGCCGTGCGGTCCCTCTCCGCGTCGTCGGTGATCCAGTTCTTCATCTCGGCCTTCGTTCTCGTGATCGCGGTGGGTGGCGCGTTGATCAACTTCCATCTGATCGCGCGACCGCTTTCGGAGATGGTGGGTGGCACCAGCGCCATCGGAACTTTCCGGACAGCGGACGTGGCCGCGCTGGTGATCATCCTGGTCGAGATCTCCATGGGGCTGTTTCTCATGGAATCGTTCCGCATCACCCGCTTGTTCCCCATCATCGGAGCGCTGCCCGACAAACTTAGGGTGCGCATGATCTGGGTGACGTTCGGAATCCTTCTGGCGCTGGCGAGCGTCGAGGCGGGGCTCGCCTACATGCGCGATCTGCTGCTGCGCGACGAGCTCGCGACCAACGCCTTGCTACGGGGCGAGGGCGCCGCCGCCGATTTCCAGTCCGCGTTCCTGTGGATCACCACGACTGCGCAGATGGGCATGGGCTTCATCCTTCCCTTCGCGCTCACCTTCGTCGCCATCCCTCTGGGGACGTTCGTGCAGTCGGCGCGCACGGTGGTCGGCATGCTGGCCGTGGTCTTCCTGAGGGGCCTCGCGCTTTTCCTGCGCTTGCTCGGCAACCTCACGCTCTCGGGATCGCCCCTGCTGATCGACCTCTACGACGTGGTGATCTTCGCACCCCTCTGGATCGAGCGACACATCAAGGGTGGCCGCCTCGGGGCGCACGACCGCTCGGATATCGCAACCATGAAAAGGGCATCGTGATCATGAGACGAATCATAGGGCGCCGCTTTGCCGGGGCGCTGGTTCTGGCTGCGTTGGCCGGCTGCGCCGACCCCGGCCCTCAGAACCACGGCGTCTACATGCTTGTGGACACGTCCGGCACCTACGCGCAAGAGCTGGCAAAGGCGCAGCAGATCATCAACGCCATCCTGTCCGGGCTGGAGCCCACGGACTCGTTCGCCGTGGCGCGCGTCGATACCGGCAGCTTCAGCGAGAAGGACATCGTCGCCAAGGTCAGATTCGATGACCGGCCAAGCCTTTCCAATCAGCAGAAACGCGTCTTCCGCGACCGGGTCGACGACTTCGTGAAGACAGTCAACCCGGCGCCGCACACGGACATTACCGGGGCGATCCTTCAGGCCATCGAATTCCTCAACGAGCAGGAAACCGGGTCGAAGACCATCCTCATCTTCTCGGACCTCAAGGAGGACCTGAAGGAGGGCTACATCCGGGATATCCCCTTGCCGTTGGACGGATTCAACATCGTCGCCGTCAACGTGACCAAGCTGCGCAGCGACAACGTCGATCCGCGCGAGTACCTCAACCGCCTCGAGGATTGGCAGCGGCGGGTGGAGGCCGGCGGCGGCAGCTGGCGCGTCATCAACGATCTGAACCGCCTGGACCGTATCCTGACCGGCTAGAGTGACCGTCATCCACCCTCGTATCTGTCCAGTGTGGAGGGATACGAGGGCCCGGCGCCCTCATGAAATAGCTTGTATTGACACATTTTTTACCCTTTTTGTTCATGATCGGAGCCCTACTGGAGTTCGGATCGTGGCAGACGCGCCGTACGAAGTGCAGATTCTACAGGGTGGACGCTGGATCCGCAGCGATACGTTCCAAGACAGCGACAGCGCCGTTTCCCTGGCTCGGCGCGTGGCCGGTGAACGGAGCGTTCCGGGGGTCAAGGTGGTCACCCAGGAGTTTGATGGCGAGCGCGGCGCCTTCGTTCAGCGCACCGTATTCCGCTGGTCCGAGACAAACGAGCAGAAGGCCAAGAACGCGCAGGTCGAGCTGAAGCTCAAACGCCAGTTCGATCAGCGTGCCCAAAAGAAGAGAGAACTGGACCTCGAACTCAGAAAGAGAACGCAGCGGCGTGGCTTCTACCGGTACGCGATCGGAAAGCTGGTGTTGCTGGCCGTGCTGCTGGCGGTGGGCTTCGTGGTTCTCGATTTCATCAAGGGTCTCGGCGGCACGTAGTCTCAGGACCGCGTCATCCTAGCGACGCGCTCCCTCCGGCCGGCCCAGGGATCGCCGGGCGTCATCCCGTGTCGAACTCTTGGCGAAGCGTCCCGCGGCATCGAACACCTCCTGCAAGAGGACCTCGAACTCCCGCAGAGCGACCCCGCTCATGCCTTCGGCTTCGAGCTTCGAGAGGGCGCGGCGAAGGGCGTTGCGCGCCATCCGCAGGTCCTCGCGGGAGCGGTCGCGGCGGTGGACGTTGCGCCGGCGGTGAACGGCCGATTTGGATGTGCCCGATACCGCGGCGGCGTCCCGCACGGAATACCAGGCCCCGGGGTCCCGCCGCCGATCGTCATCCACCACGGTCCCTCCCGAGTTCTCCAATGCCCGGCGTCGTGCCTCCGCGGCCTGCGCGATGCGCATGGCCTGTCGCGCCCTCGGCGCGTCGATCCCATTGTCATCGAGCCAGCGCCGCCATTGGCGGCGCGGGACGCGCGACTGCGCTTCCATCAACAGTTTGCCGGCTGCGATCAGCCGGGCTGAGCGGTCCGTGTTGTCAACCATGCAAGTGTCCCGTACGGGACGGCTATTGATGTCCCGCACGGGACATATATTAACCCAATCTATCGCGCACGACTACCACGAAAGGCGTACCCGGCCGGACGTCAGCTGGCGGTGTGGCGAAGATCGATGAAGGTGGCGCCAAGGATCCGCCCCTGGTGCGATTCCTGAACGATCACGGCGCAAAAGTCCTCTCCCGCACCGCCCAGATCCTCGAGGGGGATCGTCAGGTCCAGGGCCTCGCCGCCCCAGGTCGCGATCGGACGCACTTGGCGGACGACGTTGTGGTTCGAGAGAACCCGTCCGCTGTTCTCGCCGCCGCCCACCTGCGTGACATGTCTGGCATCGAACCGGATCAGCAACACGTCGGCCTCGCCGGAGTAGGCCATGCTCGGAACCTGCACCCGCACCTGGCGCGCCGCTGCCCGAGTAAGGCGGACATCCGCCCATGGCTTGTCGTGCGCCGCGGCGACGGCGATCAGGCGGGCGATGCGCAGGTGATTATTGCCCGATTCCTCCATGACGCCGTCGATGACCATCTGAGGCGTGAAGACGTACGGTATGCCGAGACGTTCGGAATAAGCGCGCTGGCGGCGCGAATTCGCGGCGTCGGCGTACGGATCCCTCCAGCCGATGTAGTCCCAGTAGTCCACGTGAAAGCTGAGCGCCAGCACATCGTCGCGCTTCGTAAGCTCGCCGAGATAGTTGTCCGCCGGTGGGCAGGACGAGCAGCCTTGCGAGGTAAAGAGCTCGACGACCGTCAGCCTTTCCTCTGCCTCGGCTGCATGGATCAGACCAACAGCCAAGAACAGAATTGCAGGAAGTACGGCTCTGGGCGCGCCGGTGATCCTCATGGCCAGGAATATGCCTGTCGTCATGACTCAATACTAATCACTTACGGGTGAGAGCTTTACCCTGGCCCGGGATGCCGATACGCGCCCCCCGAACATCGGCGAGGGACTCAGATTCGCCTGACGACCACGTCCACGCTCATGTCCATGAGATCCTCGGCCGCGCCCGTATAGGTGCCGCGAATGGGAAATCGCCTGCGACGGACGACGTGCTCGACCATCAGGGTCTTCATGGCCGCGTATCGCCCTGTCTCTCGTACCCGCGTGCGTGAGCCACCGACGGCGCCCGTCCTCGCCGCGACATCGGCCCTCGGCCTCGCGCCGTCAGGCGGTCTCGCGCATCATATTGCGCAGGACGTACTGCAGGATGCCGCCGTTCCGGTAGTACTCGACCTCGTCGAGGGTGTCGATCCGACACAAAAGCTCGATCTCGCGCGTCGCCCCGTCGGCATGGGCGATGCGGCAATGCACGTTCATTTGCGGCGCGAGCGCGGCGGCGACACCGGTGATGTCGAACGTCTCGGTGCCCACGAGGCCCAGGGACTCGGCATTCGCGCCGTCCTTGAACTGCAGCGGCAGCACGCCCATTCCCACCAGGTTTGTCCGGTGGATACGCTCGAAGCTCTCGGCGATCACCGCCCCGACACCCAGAAGGCGTGGGCCCTTGGCGGCCCAGTCGCGGGACGATCCGGTGCCGTACTCCTTGCCCCCGACGACGATCAGCGGTACGCCCTCGGCCATATAACGCATCGCGGCGTCGTAGATCGTGGCCACCTCGCCCGAGGGATGGTGAACCGTGAAACCGCCCTCGGTGTCCGGCGCCATCCGGTTGCGGATGCGTATGTTGGCAAAGGTGCCTCGCATCATGACCTCGTGGTTGCCGCGCCGCGAGCCGTAGGAGTTGAAGTCGGGCGGCCGCACCTCATGGGCCATCAGGTACTGACCGGCGGGGCTGTCCGCCCGGAACGCGCCGGCGGGCGAGATGTGGTCCGTGGTTATCGAGTCGCCAAGGATCGCCAGCACCCGTGCCCCGTGGATGTCCGCGACCGGCTCCGGCTCGCCGGCCATGTTCTCGAAGAACGACGGATGTCGCACGTAGGTGGAAGCGCTGTCCCAGTCATAGGTCAGTCCGGTCTCCACCGGCAGCTCCCGCCACTCCTCCGGTCCCTCGAGCACGTTGCCGTAGCGCTCGCGGAACATCTCCGGCGTCAACGTTTTCTCGATGACCGCCTGGATCTCGGCATTCGTGGGCCAGATGTCGCGGAGATAGACGGGACGGCCTTCCCCATCGTGGCCCAGTGGGTCGTTCAGCAGGTCCACCTTGAGCGATCCGGCGAGCGCGTAGGCGACGACCAAGGGCGGCGAGGCCAGATAGTTGGCCTTGACCTGGGCATGGACCCGGCCCTCGAAATTGCGGTTGCCGCTCAGCACCGAGCAGACGACCAGCTTGTGTTCATCGATGGCTTTGGCCACGGCCTCCGGCAGGGGGCCGGAATTACCGATGCACGTAGTGCATCCATAGCCCACGAGATTGAAGCCGAGGGCGTTCAGGTCGTCCTGCAGCCCGGCGGACTCCAGATAGTCGGAGACCACCTGGCTGCCCGGCGCCAGCGAGGTCTTGACCCACGGCTTCACCTCGAGCCCCCTCTCGACGGCGTTCCGCGCCACGAGGCCGGCGCCGATCATCACCGACGGGTTCGAAGTGTTGGTGCAGCTCGTGATCGCGGCGATCACCACGTCGCCGTCGCCGAGCTCGTACGCGGCGCCCTCCACGGCGACGCGTTGGCCGCTGCCGCCCAGCTCGGTCTCGGTCTCGGTGAACCCCTGGGCCGCGCGCGACAGGTGGACCCGGTCCTGGGGCCGCTTGGGTCCCGCCAAGGACGGCTCCACCGAGGCGAGCTCCAGCTCGAGGGTATCGGTGAACACAGGCTCCAGCGAGTCCTCCCCGCGCCACAGGCCCTGCGCCCGGGCATAGGCCTCGACGAGCTCGACCTGGTGCTCGTCCCGACCGGTGAAGCGCAGGTAGGCCAGGGTCTCGCGGTCGATAGGGAAGAATCCGCATGTGGCGCCGTACTCCGGCGCCATGTTGGCGATGGTCGCCTGGTCCGCAAGGCTCAGGTTATCGAGGCCGTCACCGTAGAACTCGACGAACTTGCCGACCACGCCCTTGCGGCGCAACATCTCGACGACCGTGAGCACGAGGTCCGTGGCCGTGGCCCCTTCCTTGAGCCGGCCCGAGAGCTTGAAGCCCACGACCTCCGGGATCACCATCGACACCGGCTGGCCGAGCATCGCCGCCTCGGCCTCGATGCCGCCGACGCCCCAGCCGAGCACGGCCAGACCGTTGACCATCGTGGTGTGGCTGTCGGCGCCCACCAGGGTGTCGGGGTAGGCGACGGCGCGACCGCTCTGGTCGGCCTCGGACCAGACGACGCGCGCCAGGTACTCGAGGTTCACCTGGTGGCAGATCCCCGTCCCCGGCGGCACGACGCGGAGGTTGTCGAACGCCGACTGGCCCCAGCGCAGGAACTCATAGCGTTCGCGGTTGCGTTCGAACTCCCGTCTCACGTTGGCGCGGAAGGCGTCGCCGGAGGCGAAGTTGTCCACCATCACGGAATGGTCGATGACCAGGTCGACCGCGCTCAAGGGATTGATCCTTCGCGGGTCGCCCCCCATTGCCACCATGGCGTCGCGCATGGCCGCGAGATCCACCACCGCCGGTACGCCGGTCATGTCCTGCAAGAGCACGCGCGCTGGGCGGAAGGCGACCTCGGACGAGGACCGGCGTTCCCTCTGCCAGTCCACGAGAGCCCTGGCATCGTCGGTCGTGACCGTGCGGCCGTCCTCGAAGCGCAGCAGGTTTTCCAGGAGGATCCTGAGCGAATACGGCAGGCGCGAGATGTCGCCAAGGCGCCGGGCGGCGGCTTCCAGGCTGAAATAGTCGTAGCTCTGACCATTCACCTCGAGGGTACGGCGAACGTTCAGGCTGTCATGGCCCGCAACGGTCATGATCCGACTCCCGCATTTCATGTTGTCTCGAAGCCGGCGCGTCGGTGGCGACCGCGCGACGCCGCGCGACCGTATATACACCATTGGCGGGGATGCGGCCAGGACAAGCGACTAGGACACGTCCTCGACGAGCCGCCGGATGAACCTGGTCATTGCGGCGAGGGTGACCTTCCGGGCCTGGTGGTGCGGCGCGTGGCCGCAGTCGGGAATCAGGCGCGGCGTCGCCTCTCCGCCGGTCTGGCGGCAGATAGCATCCACCTGGGCCGGCGTGCCGTATTCGTCCTCGGTGCCCTGGATGACGAGGAGGGGACACCGGATCGCGGGCAGCACCTCCTCGATGTTCCAGCGACGGAACGCCGTCCCCAGCCAGACGTCGCTCCAGGCGCGAAAAAGCGCGTCGGTGCCGGCGCCGTGGTGACGCATGAGCCGGCGCCTCAGATCCGTTGCCGCGAATGCGTCCGTCGTGGCGCGTATGCCGGCAATGGACTCGGGCTCCACGAAAACATGGGCGCCCTCGGTGATCACGGCGAGGACGCGCTCCGGCGCCGAGGCCGCGGCCATGAGCGCGATGGACCCGCCGTCGCTGTGGCCGATGAGGAGGCCCCGGTCGATACCGCAGGCGTCCAGAATCCGCGGAAGCCGCGCGGCCTCGTCGTGCATGTAGCGGAACCCGTGTGGTGTGGCGAGGGGGTCCGAGCGCCCGTGGCCGCGGCGATCGTAGACCAGGCCCGGACAGCCGGTCGCGGTCACCAGCTCGTGCGGGACGTCACGCCACGTGGCGATGCAGCCCAGGCCCTCGTGAAGGAAGACGAGTGTGGGTCTCTTGCCGCGCCCGCTCGACCCGGGCGGCTCGAGCGACAGGGCCGCCAGCTTGGCTCCGTCGACGCCGATAGAGAAGCGGCGTTCCCCTGGCCGCATGCGCGCTCTCCGTTCCGGTGTCGGGGTCTCGATTCCGTCCTCGCAAGAAATCACAATTTCGCCGCAATCACATCCAACTCCGGACACACCGGCGGGCTTTTCTTGCCTGCGGACCGAGAGACACCCCGTGATGGGATCTCGGTAGCCTCCGACAGCCCCCCTTTTGGGTTGATCCAGGCCCTGCGGCCGCCGGTCCCCCCGCCGGCGGCCGCCCTTCGTCTCGGCTCGGGAGCGTGGACTCCAGACGATAGGCAGCCCCGCGGCGCTACGTTATGGTGCGGCCGGCATCGTGACGGGGATGAAATGCAGGGGTTCGGCGGCGAGGGCATCGTCTGCGTTCGTGGCGAGCGACAGGTCTTCGCCGGGCTCGACTTCCGCGTGGGGCCGGGCGAGGCCCTGTTGCTGACCGGTCCCAACGGGAGCGGCAAGACGAGCCTTTTGCGCATCATGGCCGGGTTGCTGAAGCCGGCCGCGGGCCGGGTGTTGTGGGGTGGCGCGGACGTGCGCGAGGACCCCGAGGCCCATCGGGCGCGTATCGCCTATGTGGGGCATGCGGACGCCGTGAAACCGGTGCTCACGGTGCGCGAGAACCTGGCCTTCTGGGCCCAGCTGTTCGGCCGCGATGGGACGGCGGCGGACGAGCGGGTACACGCCGCCCTGGAGCACTATGGTCTCGCACATCTCGGGGACGTTCCCGGCCGGTTCCTTTCGTCGGGCCAGCGGCGCCGCCTCGGCCTCGCCCGGACGCTTGCCGCGCCGGCGCCGCTCTGGCTCCTGGACGAGCCCACCGTCGGTCTCGACGAAGCCGCGCGCGCGGCCCTCGAAGAGGCGCTGGCCGGGCATCGGGCGGAAGGCGGAATGGTCGTCGCCGCGACACACATTCCCATGCTGGCGGACGACGCCGCTGGGCTCGATCTGGCCGCGGTGGGCGTCACCGAGCAGGTGCACGCGGCGTGACCGGTTTCCTCGATATTCTCCGCCGCGATGTGCGTCTGGCGATACGGGGCCGCGCCGACAGCACCATGGTCGTCGTCTTCTTCGTGCTGGCGGCGATCCTGTTTCCGTTCGGTGTTGGACCGGAGCAGGCCGTGCTCGCCCGCATCGGTGCGGGCGTCATCTGGGTCGTCGCCCTGATGGCGGCGATGCTGAGCCTGGAGCGCCTGTTTCTGGCCGACTACGAGGACGGCGCGCTCGACCTTCTGGCGCTGGCGCCGCTGCCGCTCGAGATCGTCGTGCTGGCCAAGGCCGCCGCCCATTGGCTGACGACGGGTCTTCCACTGATCGTCGCGGCGCCGGTCCTCGCGGTGCTCTTCAACCTGCCACGGGCCGCGTTCGGCGCGCTGGCGCTGTCCATGCTTCTGGGCACGCCCACGCTGAGCCTCGTCGGCGCCATTGGGGCGGCCCTTACCCTGGGCGCGCGGCGCGGCGGCGTCCTGATATCGTTGCTGATCCTTCCCCTCTACATCCCGGTGCTCATATTCGCCGTCGCCGCGATCGACACGGCGATCCAGGGCCTCGAGGCCGGGCCGAGCCTTCAGATCCTGGTCGCCCTGTTGCTCCTGGCGCTGGTGCTCGGGCCCATCGCCGCGGCGGCGGCGCTCAGGCAGGCGCTCGAGTGACATCGCGAGGCGAACGTCCCGACGGCATGGGCGTTGCTGAAAATCCCGGGCCGTGATAACCCCTCGGCAATGGCGGGGATGGAGCCTTGACCAACCTGCATCGTTTTGCGAATCCCAACCGCTTTCTGCGTCTGAGCCGGGCGATCCTGCCGTGGTCGGCGACGCTGACCGCGATCCTGTTCGTGTTCGGGCTTTACTTCGCGCTGTTCGCCTCGCCGGCTGATTTTCAGCAGGGGGATACGGTGCGGATCATGTATGTCCACGTCCCAGCGGCCTGGATGGCCCTTTTTTGCTACACCGTGATCGCCGCCGCGAGCGCGGTCGCCCTCATCTGGAAGCACCCGCTCGCCGACCTGGTCGCGAAGGCCGCGGCTCCGGTGGGCGCCGGATTCACCCTCATCGTGCTTGCGACTGGATCGCTTTGGGGCAAGCCCATGTGGGGGACCTGGTGGGTCTGGGACGCGCGGCTAACCTCGGTTCTCGTGCTGTTTTTCCTCTACCTCGGTCACATAGCGCTCAGCCGGGCCTTCGACGATCCGGTTCGCGGTGCGCGTGCGGCCGCCATCCTGGCGCTCGTGGGCTTCGTCAACGTGCCCATCATCAAGTTCTCGGTGGATTGGTGGAACACGTTGCATCAGCCGGCGAGCGTGAGCCGGTTGGGGGCGCCATCCATAGACCCGGCGATGTTGCTCCCGCTCCTGCTGATGGCGTTCGCGTTTCTTGCCTACTTTGTCACGGTTTTGCTGCTTCGTGTCCGGGCGGAACTCACGGCACGCAAGGTCCGCGCGTTGCGCTTGGCGCAGGTGGCGGCCGAGTAGCGGGAGAGAGCCGCGTGGGGGGTGCGCTCATCCGCCGCTCTCAAAAGGCTTCAAAACCCCGTGAAATTCTGGGATTCATTGGGATGGCAAGAAAGTTGCCGATACACTCCCACGGGTCCGTAGCCGACGGCCCAAAGCCGCCTCGGCAGGAGATTTCAGCCCGGTGGACAACGTCACGGCATTTCTCGAAATGGGCGGCTACGCGCCTTTCGTATGGCCGGCCCTCGGGCTGACCGCCGTCGTCCTCGTCGGCATGCTGGTCGGCAGCATCCACAGCTTGCGCACGGGCGAGGCGGCGCTCATGGAGCTCGAGCGGGCCGGGGGATCGGCGCGGCCGCGACGGCAAGCCGATCGGTCTGACAATGAAACCTAAGCGGCGGCGGCTTTATCTCGTGCTCTCGGGGATGGTGGCGCTGGGAGTCGCCGCGGCGCTCGTGCTCTCGGCCTTCGAGGAGAACCTGGTATTCTTCTACAGTCCCTCGGACCTCAAGGAGCGCGACATCGAGCCTGGACGCGTATTTCGCCTCGGTGGACTGGTGGAAGAGGGCAGCGTGCGCCGTGACGGCGAGAAGGTGCATTTTCGTGTGACCGATCTCGTGGAGACCGTTCCCGTCACCTACGCCGGCATACTCCCGGACCTGTTTCGCGAGGGCCAGGGGGTCGTTACCGAGGGTGAGCTTCGACCCGACGGCAGCTTTCACGCCACGAACGTGCTTGCCAAGCACGACGAGACCTATATGCCCAAGGAGGTCGCGGACGCGCTCAAGGAATCGGGCGTGTGGCGCCACGGCACGGCGGAGACGTCGCAATGATCGCGGAGATCGGCCAGTTCGCGCTCGTCCTCGCGCTTCTCGTCGCCGGGGTGCAAGCGTTCGTGCCGCTGATCGGCGCCCAGCGCGGCGATGCCGCGATGATGGCGCTGGCGCGGCCGGCCGCGTTCGGGCAGGTGCTGTTCGTGGGTATCGCCTTCGCGGCGCTTACCCATGCGTTCGTCGTATCGGATTTCTCGGTCGCGTCGGTGTTCCAGAACAGCCACTCCCTCAAACCGATGCTTTACAAGGTCACCGGCGTCTGGGGGCACCACGAAGGCTCGATGGTGCTCTGGGTGCTCATCCTCGCCGTGTTCGGTGCGGCCGTGGCGGCGTTCGGCGCCAACCTGCCGCCAACGCTCAAGGCGCGGGTGCTGGCGGTACAGGGCATGCTCGCGCTCGCGTTCCTGGCGTTCATCCTGTTCACGTCCAACCCGTTTCTGCGCCTGGATCCGACGCCGGTGGACGGCCGGGGTTTGAACCCGCTCTTGCAGGATCCGGGTCTCGCCTTTCACCCCCCGCTGCTCTACCTCGGCTATGTCGGCTTTTCGATGGCTTTCTCGTTCGCGGTGGCGGCGCTGATCGAAGGGCGCGTGGACGCCGCCTGGGGGCGGTGGGTCCGTCCCTGGACGCTGGCCGCCTGGGCGTTTCTCACCGGCGGCATCGCGCTGGGCAGCTGGTGGGCCTACTACGAGCTGGGGTGGGGCGGCTGGTGGTTCTGGGATCCGGTGGAGAACGCGAGCTTCATGCCCTGGCTCGCCGGAACGGCGCTCCTGCACTCGTCGATCGTGGTGGAGAAGCGGGACGCGCTCAAGAGCTGGACCATTCTGCTCGCGATTCTCACCTTCTCCCTCAGCCTCCTCGGCACGTTCATCGTGCGCTCGGGCGTGCTTACCTCCGTGCATGCCTTCGCGACGGACCCGACGCGCGGGATCTTCATTTTGGCCATTCTGTTGATTGCCATCGGCGGCTCGTTCCTTTTGTTCGCGGTGCGAGCGCCCGCGCTCAAGCCGGGCGGGCTGTTCCGGGCGGTGAGTCGCGAAGGCAGCCTCGTGGTCAACAATCTGCTGCTGACGGCGGCTTGTGGGACGGTCCTCCTGGGGACCCTTTATCCGCTGGTTCTCGAGGCCATGTCGGATGGTCGCGACCGCGTGTCCGTCGGGCCGCCGTTCTTCAACGCGACCTTCGGGCCGATAATGGTGCCGCTGATCCTCGTCATGGCGGTTGGCCCGTACCTCGCCTGGAAGCGCGGGAACCTGCGCAAGGCGGCGGGCCGTCTGGCGGTCGCGGCCGCCGGCACCGCGATCGTCGTGAGCGCGGCGTTCGCCCTGGCGCCCGAAGGCCCCGGCCTCGCTCCCTTCGGCATCGGTCTCGCGGCCTGGCTGGCGCTGGCGACGGCGCTGGAGCTCAGCCAGCGCATCAAGCTCTTTCGTACGCCCTTGCCCGAAAGCTGGCGGCGTCTCAAGGGCATGCCGCGGGCCGCCGCGGGCGTGAGTCTCGCCCATTTCGGTCTCGCCGTGGCGCTCGCGGGCATGGTCGCGTCCGCCGCCTGGACCACCGAAGGGATCCAGGTCATGCGCTCGGGCGAGACAGTCGACATCGCCGGCTACACCTTTGCTTTCGAGGGCGCCCGCCGGGGGAACGGTCCCAACTACACCTACGAGCGGGGCGTTGTCCGGGTCTTCCACGACGGCCGCCTCGTCGCCGAGATGTATCCCGAGCGGCGTTTCTATCCCGTTGGCGGCCAGACGACCACCGAGGCCGCGATCCGGACCACTTTTCTCGCCGACCTCTATGCCGTCATCGGGGAAAGCGATGGCGCGGACGCCTGGACCACCCGTTTCTACCACAACCCTCTGGTGCCCTGGATCTGGCTCGGAGCGATGGTCATGGTGTTCGGCGGGTTCCTGTCGCTGAGCGACAGGCGTCACCGCGTCGGCGCACCGCTGGGGGCGCGTCGGGCCGAGACGGCGTCGGCGGGCGTCCCGGCGGCCGCGGAGTAACGGTTGTGCGGCGGGTCCTGTTCATTCTGCCGCTGGTGGGGTTCTTGGGCCTCGCGGCCTTGCTGGTGGGCATGCTGCGCGCCGACCGCGATCCCAGCCACATTCCGTCGGCGCTCATCGACCGGCCTGTCCCCGAGTTCGAGCTCCCAGGCATCGAAGACCGGCCCGGGAGCGGCGGTTTCTCCAGCGCCGACCTGCGCGGCCAGGTCACCCTCGTCAACATCTTCGCGTCCTGGTGCTTGCCGTGCCTGGCAGAGCACCCCCTGATCACGCGCCTTGCCGAGGAAGGCCACACGGTCTATGGGATCAACCATCGCGACACCGATCGCGCCGCGACGCGCTGGCTCGAACGGCACGGCGACCCGTATACGCGCATCGGCGTCGACGCGGATGCACGCGTCAGCATCGAGTGGGGTGTGACCGGTGTCCCGGAGACTTTCATCGTCGACAGAAACGGGCGGATTCGCCATAAGCACACGGGACCGCTTACGCCCGACGCGCTGGAGAGCGATATCCTGCCGATTCTGAAAGAGCTGCAAGAATGATGCGCCCGGCGCTGGGCCTCCTGCTGCTGACGCTGTTGGGCTCTCCGGCGGCCGCGGTCGAGCCCGACGAAATACTGGACGATCCGACGTTGGAGGCGCGTGCCCGCGACATCTCCAAGGACCTGCGCTGCGTGGTGTGCCAGAACCAGTCCATCGACGACTCGAACGCCGAGATAGCGCGAGATCTGCGCCTCTTGGTTCGCGAGCGCCTTGTCGCCGGTGACACCGACGGCGAGGTCGTCGATTACGTCGTCGCGCGTTACGGTGATTACGTGCTGCTCAAGCCGCCGTTCAAGATCGCCACCTACCCGCTCTGGCTCGGGCCGCCGGTCATGACCGTGATCGCGGTCTTGCTGGTGTTCTTCTTCTACCGCAGCCGCCAGCAGCAGGCGGCCTCGCGTGAGGTTCGGCGGCTGACGACCGAGGAACGCGCGCGCCTGGACCAGTTCGTACGGGAGCTGAGCGAGGCGGGCGAACCCAAGGCCGAGAGCGATCCGGACCGCCGGGAACACGGCAAAGACGGCTGATGCTGTTCTGGCTCATCACGGGCGCGATGACGGTCCTTGCGCTGGCCCTGTTGGTGTCGCCGCTCCTTCGGGCGCAGGCCCGACCCCAGGGCAGGGCTGCCTTCGACGTCGCTGTCTACCAGGCCCGCATCAAGGAGCTGGAGCGCGATCTGGAACGCGGTCTCATCAGCCCGGACGAAGCCGCGGCGGCGCGGGTGGAGATCGACCGACGGCTGCTGGCGGCACACGATCCGCGGGAGGCCGTGGCCCCGTCCTCGGGGCGGAAGGGAGCCTTGTCGCGGCGCGGAGCGAAGGCCGTTGCGGCGGGACTGGTGCTGGTACTGCCGGCGCTGGCGGTGGGCCTCTATCTCTATCTGGGCAGCCCCGGCGCGCCGGGACGGCCCCATGCGGCCCTGGCCCCGGCAGTGCCGGATCAGCGGATGGCCGGACTTCAGCACATGGTTGAGCAACTGGAGCTCGTCCTCGAGGCGCGACCGGACGACGCGAAGACGCTTCTGCAGCTGGGGCGGGTTCTTTTCGCGATGGAGCGATACGAGGAGTCCGTCTCGGTGTACACCCGGCTCGTCGAGACCGGAGAAGGACCGCCGGAGGCGCCGGCGCTCCTGGGCGAGGCGCTCGTCTTCGCGGCGGAGGGCTACGTAACCGGGGCGGCGCGCGCTGCGTTCGCACAGGCGCCCCGGGTGCCCCGCGCGCGGTTCTATATTGCCCTGGGGGACTATCAGGCCGGCCGGCCACAAAGCGCGCTCGAGGCGTGGGCCGCCCTCGCGCGGGAAGCTCCGGCGGGGGCGCCGTTCCTGGCGCCCCTCGAGGCGCGGATACGCGGCGTCGCGGCCGAGCTTGGCGAGAACCCCGAGGACTACTTGGCCGAGCGGTCCGCCGCGGCGGAGCCTCCCGCCGGGATACCGGCCGAGCAACAACAGCTCGTGGAGTCAATGGTGGCGGGACTTGCCGCGCGCCTCGAGGAGAGCCCCGATGACCTCGAGGGCTGGCGTCGCCTCGGGCGTTCTTACATTGTACTTGGCCGGCCCGCCGATGCCGCCGAAGCCTATCGCCGGGCGAGGGAGCTGGCTCCCGAAAGCGCCGAGGTCCACGCCGCCTATGGTGTCGCGCTGATACAGGCGTCGCCTGCCGGCAGCCCCATCCCGCTCGAGGCCAAGGCCGCAATCGAGCGAGCCCTGGAGCTCGATCCCGACAGCGTCGATGCGTTGTGGTTCGCGGG
>JBHICL010000015.1:0-19154 GCA_046759605.1 Alphaproteobacteria bacterium
GGGGGCGATCGCGCGGATGAAGCCGGGCGTCCGGATCGTGAACTGCGCGCGCGGCGACCTCGTGGTCGAGGAGGCCCTCTTCGAGGCGCTCCGATCCGGTCACGTGGCCGGCGCCGCATTGGACGTGTTCGCCGAGGAGCCGGCTCTGTCGAACCCGCTGTTCTCGCTCGAGAACGTGGTGTGCACGCCGCACCTCGGCGCATCCACCACCGAGGCCCAGGTCAACGTGGCCATCCAGGTGGCGGAGCAGATGAGCGATTTCCTGCTCACGGGCGCCGTTGTCAATGCGATAAACGTGCCCGCCGTGACCGCGGAAGAGGCCCCGAAGCTTCGCCCCTACATGAAGCTCGCCGAGCAGCTCGGCAGCTTCGCTGGGCAAATGACCGAAACGGCCCTCATATCAGTGGCGATCGAGTACGAAGGCCACGCCGCCGAGCTCAATACCAGGCCTTTGAGCGCGGCGGCGCTGGCGGGGCTGCTATCGCCGCTGCTCGACACCGTGAACATGGTGAGCGCCCCCACCATCGCGGCCGAGCGCGGCGTCGAGGTGTCCGAGGTGAAGCACGCGCGTCCGTGCGACTACCAGACGCTCATCCGCCTCGCCGTGACCACGGAAAAACAGACCAGAAGCGTTGCCGGGACCTTGTTCGGTGACGACAAGCCGCGCGTTGTCAACGTGAAGGGCGTGCCACTGGAGGCCGAGCTCGGCCCCCACATGCTCTACGTGAACAACAATGACAGGCCCGGGCTGATTGGCCGACTCGGCACCGTGCTTGGCGACGCCGGATTGAACATCGCGACCTTCCACCTCGGTCGGACGCAGGCCGGAGGCGATGCCATCGCGTTGGTCGAGGTGGACCAGGAGGTTCCGCCGGAAATCCTGAGGCAGGTCGCCGCGCTGCCCAACGTCGTTCAGGCAAAGGCGCTCGTGTTCTGAGTGGCCATGGCCCCACGCCTCGCCGCGACGATTGCGTTCGGCCTCGCCGTCGGGCCGGCCGACGCCGCCGAGGTGCTGACGCACCAGATCGGCGGCGAGATCATTGCGTTGCAGCGCCAAGGTTCAATCGGGCCGGGTGTGCCGCCTGCTCGCGCCGGCGATGATCCGCTGCTGGTTCTGACCGCCGATGGCGGGGTGTTTCGCGTCGCGCTCCACGGCGGTCGCATCCGCCTGGACTCCGCTCCGGAGCCGCCGCCGCCCGATGAACGGCGTCCGGGCATGCTGCCGGACGGAGAAGTGACGAGGGGAAGCTCGCGCGTCGCACGCGCCTGGTTGATCGGGCCGACGCAACGCTATCGCCACGGCATACTGGGCGATGCCGTAGAGGCCTCGGGGTTGTCGGTCGAGCGCGACGACGGCGGCGTTTTCGAGCTTCATCTCGACGAACGATCGGTGTTCGAAGACCGCCGCGTCCGCATTGCCGACCTGGACGGGGACCGCATCGAGGAGCTTCTGGTCGTCAGGTCGTATCTCGATCGCGGGGCGGCGCTGTCCGTCATCGCCCTCTCTCCCGACGGGCTCGAACCGCGGGTGGAGACGCCACCGATCGGCCGCCCCCATCGCTGGCTCAACCCCGTCGGCGCCGCCGACTTCGACGGCGACGGGGTCACCGAGGTTGCCTACGTCGAGACGCCGCATATCGGCGGCATCCTCGTCCTCTATGAGTATCGCGCGGACGCGCTGGCGCTCGAGCACCGGATTCCGGGGTTCTCGAACCACGCCATCGGCTGTCGTACCCAGGACCTGGCGGCCCTCGTCGACTGGGACGGCGACGGGACCCCGGACATGGCCGTCCCCGACGCCCAGCGCCGGGCGCTCAGGATCGTGACCTTCGCCGGGGGCTCGTTCGCCGAGCTCGACAGGATCGAGAGTCCCTCGCCCATAACCACCGCCGTCATCGCCGCCGTGCTCCCGCCCGACAAGGTAGCCGCCATCGCCTACGGCCTCGCCGACGGCACCCTGGTGGTCGTCTCGCCATAGCTCCCGACTCGGGTCCGACCCCTTAACCTCTTGTAAACCAACAAAAAACGAGTCGTTACGATTAACCCACGTTTAGGACGTCCTGCCCTAGCCTCCGCTGCGAGGTCCTCGAGGACCTCAAATCCGGCGCGATCGCCAAACCGGCCCGAAAGAGGCCGTGCGCCCACGCAAATAGGAGGATGGTCAGGATGTCTTCGGCAAGAAATTGCCGTGCCGGCGGCTATTTCCGGCAGGGCCCGCGCTCGTTCGTGTGTCGGGTCGGCGGCGCCGCGCTTGCGGTGGCGCTCATGGTCGGTTCGGCGGCGGCGTTCGAGAACGCCACGCGGTCGGAGCGTACGGCACTGCACGTGCGCCAGCTGCAAAGCGACCTCATGGTGGCCGCTCTTTCGTGCGACATGCGGACGCGCTACAACAGGATCGTCAAGAAGCTCCAACCCCAGCTCGTGCAGCACGGACAGGCGCTCACTGGGCTCTTCCAGCGCACCTATGGCGCCAAAGCCGAACGCGAGCTCAATCGTTTCGTAACGGCAATGGCCAACGAGGCCTCGTCCAGGAGCCTGTCGCAGGGTGCGGCTTACTGCCGCAACTCGGCCGCATTGTTCCGCCAGCTCGAGTCGATGGACGGGGCGTCCGTGGGCGCGTTTTCCGCGCGGCGGTACAAAGGCGCGCTCCCCTCGAAGAGCCAGGTCGAGGAGGCCTCCCGATAGCCGGGGCGCGGGGCTCTCCGCGCGCGGCTAGCGGAGCACGATCTCCACCCGACGGTTCTGCGGTTCGCGCACGCCGTCCGGCGTAGGCACCAGCGGGTCTTCCTCGCCGCGCGCGAATATCACGATCTCGTTCTCCGCTATGCCGAGGCGGACGAGCTCCGCCTTCACGGCCCCGGCGCGACGCTCCGAAAGGCGTAGGTTGTAGTCCACCGGGCCAGAGCGATCCGCGTGCCCCGTCGCCTCGATGCGCGAGGATCCGAACTCCGTGGCGGCGTCCGCGGCCGCGGCGACGATCTCCCGGGCCTCCGGAGTGAGGTCAGCCTTGTCCCAGTCGAAGAAGACCAGGAAGTTTCGCGGCACCGTCACGGGCTCGGCCTCGGGCGTCGTCGGTTTAACGGTCGGGGCCGGCGCCGGCGCGGGCGCGGGTTCCGGCGCCTGAACCGGTTCCACCGGTGGCGGCGGTGGCGCACCGAAGCTGAAACGCAGGCCCGCCAGCACGCTGTGCGTCCGGTAATTGGCGTCGACGGCGAGACCGGATTCGGTTCTGTAATCGAGTTGTGGCGCCTCGAGGTATCTGTAATCGACGGTCAAGGTCAGCCGGTCGCTCAGGTCGTAGGAGAGGCCCACGATACCCTGGTAGGCCAGCCCGTAATCGTCGTCGTCGATCTCCGTGCCGCCCACCGGACCGACGCCGTCGAAATCCACGCGCGCCGCACCGATGCCGAGACCCAGGTATGGCTTGAGACGGCCACCGAGGTCGAAATCGAACAGCACGTTCCCCATCAAGGTGGCCGCGTCCACGTCTCCCGACCCCCCCGAAGTGCCGGTGATGCCGTCGACGTCATTGGCGCGATAGCCGAGCTCGAGCTCGGCGCGGAAGCCGGTGCTGAAGTCATAGCCAACGGAGCCGAGACCGACGAAGCCCGTATCCAGGTCGACATCCGCGTCGATGTTGTTGTCGTCGATCTCGGAGTCTCGCGGCAGATTGGCTCCTATCGCGCCGCCCACGTAGAACGACCCGTCGTCGGCCAACGCCGTGAGGGGAACCAGCGAGAGCGCGCCCGCCAGGCTCAGGTGTCTCCAGAGTCGCATTTCCATCCCCTCGCCAACCTTTGGAAATCGGCCTCGGCCACCCGCTGTGCAGTCGTCGTGCACGGCACGTTAAGTAATTCCGAAGGTTTGTAGGCAGTTCAGCACCACATGCAACACTTTTTCCCGTTTGCGCCGACTATTACGCGTCCATGCGTTGCATTGGTGCAACGAGTGGAGTGAGATTGTTCCAATACCATTTGCGAGGGACCCACAAACCGGCTACACCCCAACGCGTACGAGGTCATCGTGCTGAACGACGAACCGGACAACGAAGCGTTGCTGCCGGCGGGGTTGCATGATGTGCTCCCGCCATACGCGGCCCAGGAAGCGCAGGTCATCGCTGCGCTCATGGCGGGGTTTGCGGCACGGGGTTACGAACCGGTGAAACCCCCGCTGGTGGAGTTCGAAACGACGCTGCTCGCCGACGATGAGACCGGCCTCAAGGAGCACATGTTTCGCGTCATGGACCCGGTGAGCCAGCGGATGATGGGCATCCGCGCGGACATGACGCTTCAGGTGGCGCGGATCGCCGCAACCCGTCTCAGACGCGCGCCACGGCCATTGCGCCTCTCCTACGCCGGGCAGGTGCTGCGCGTGCGTGGCAGCCAGCTTCGTCCGGAACGGCAATTCACCCAGGCGGGGGTCGAGCTCATCGGCACCGACCTGCCGAGCGCGGACATCGAGGTGGCGTTGCTTTCCGTCGAATCGCTCACACGCGTCGGCATCGTGCGGCCGACCCTCGATCTCGTTTCGCCAACGGTTGTCGGCGCGATACTGGACGAGCTGGGCTGCGACACCGGGACCGCCAACGCTCTGCGTACGGCGCTGGACCACAAGGACGTGGGCCGACTCGGCGAGCTGGCGGGATCGGAACGCGAGCTGTTCGAGGCACTCGTCCGTGCGGCCGGTCGTGCCGAGACAGCCGTGGAAGCATTGCGGCGCCTCTCGCTTCCGCCCGCCGCGCGTGTCGAGGTGGACCGTCTTGACGAAGTCGTCGCGGGAATCAAGGCGGCAGAGCCCGACCTGTCTCTCACACTCGATCCGGTGGAGTATCGAGGCTTCAAGTACCACACGGGCGTGAGCTTCACGCTGTTCGCGCACGGCGTCCGCGGCGAGCTGGGCCGGGGCGGGCGTTACATGGGGCTCAACGGTGAGCCCGCGACCGGGCTCAGCCTGTTTCTCGACTCGATCCTGCGGGCACTGCCGCCGCCCCCCACGGCGCCGCGTGTGTTCCTGCCGCACGGAACTTCCGCCGCCGTAGCCGCGCGCGTGGCCGCCGATGGCTGGATGACGGTTGCCGGGCTCGAGCCCGTGGACGACGAGGAGGCCGAGGCCAGGCGGTTGGGCTGCACGCACTGCCTGGTGGACGACGCGGTGACAGAGCTGCCGGCGCGCGGAGGTCGGGCTGGAGGGTGAGGGTGGCCAATGTAACGGTGATCGGTGCGCAATGGGGCGACGAAGGCAAGGGCAAGATCGTCGACTGGCTGTCCGAGCGCGCCGATGTGGTCGTGCGCTTTCAAGGCGGCCACAACGCCGGCCACACGCTCGTTATCGACGGCGTGACATACCGGCTGCGGCTGTTGCCGTCCGGCGTCGTTCGCGAGGGCAAGCTGGGGATCATCGGCAACGGCGTGGTCGTCGATCCCTGGGCATTGCTGGAGGAGATCGACGAGCTGCGGGGACAGGGCATCGACGTTACGCCGGAGCGCCTCAGGATCGCGGAGAACGCGGTTCTCATCCTGCCCCTTCACCGGCACTTGGACCAGGCGCTGGAGAAGGCGCGCGGCGAGAACCGACTGGGCACGACCGGACGCGGCATCGGCCCGGCCTACGAGGACAAGATCGCCCGGCGCGCCATCCGGCTGTCGGATCTCGCCGACAAGGAGACGCTCCGCGCCCGTATGGACCAGCTTCTGTTCCACCACAACGCCCTGCTACGCGGTCTCGGTGCGAGCGAGGTGGATCGCGACGCCCTGTTGGGTGAGCTGGAGGCGCTGGCGCCGAAGGTGCTGCCCTACGCCGACGCGGTATGGCGGCTTTTGCATGAGGTCCAGCACCAGGGCAAACGCATACTCTTCGAAGGCGCCCAGGGGGTCATGCTCGACGTCGACCACGGAACCTACCCCTTCGTCACGTCGTCGAAC
This sequence comes from Alphaproteobacteria bacterium, assembly GCA_046759605.1. GTDB lineage: Bacteria > Pseudomonadota > Alphaproteobacteria > UBA6615 > UBA6615 > JBHICL01. The sequence continues at coordinate 5,922 of JBHICL010000015.1, forward strand.
ACGGTCGCGGGGCAGGTTGCCGCCGGCTGCGGGATCGGTCCCGCGTCGGTGGACTATGTCCTCGGCATAACCAAGGCATATGCGACACGGGTCGGCAGCGGTCCCTTCCCCACCGAGCAGCGCAATGAGATCGGCGAGCGCCTTGGGCAACGCGGGCGTGAGTTCGGCACGGTCACGGGTAGAAAGCGCCGGTGCGGCTGGTTCGACGCGGTCGCCGTCCGGCAGGCCGTGAGGATCGGCGGCATCGACGGTATCGCGCTCACCAAGCTCGACGTGCTGGACGGGCTCGAGGAGCTGAAGGCGTGCACCGCTTACCACCTGGACGGTGAGAGGCTTGACTACCTGCCCGCGGGAATGTCAAGTCAGGCCCGCCTGGAGCCGATCTACGACACCCTGGACGGGTGGACCGAGAGCACCGCGGGGGCCAGAACCTGGGCCGATCTTCCAGCCACGGCCGTCAAGTACATCCGCCGGGTGGAGGAAATGATCGGCGCGCCCGTGGCCTTGCTGTCCACCAGTCCGGAGCGCCGCGACACGATCATGGTACGGGACCCGTTCGCGTGAGGGAGGCGCGAGTGGGAAACCATCGAAACTCTTCAACAACGCACCAAGAGATCAAAGGGGGTTAGAGATGACACAACCGATCAAGCAGTCCGTCACATTCAACGCCAGGCCGGACGTGATCTTCGAAGCGTTGATGGACTCGAGGAAGCACAGCGCCTTCACCGGAGCGCCGGCGAACATCAACCGCAATGCGGGTGGGCGTTTCACCTGCTATGGCGGCCATATCACCGGGTTCAACATCGAGATCAAGGCGCGCAAGTCGATCGTTCAGGCGTGGCGCGGTAAAGACTGGCCACAGGGCGCCTGGTCACTGGTCACATACAGTCTGGCGGCGGCGCGCGGCGGCAAGACGAAGCTCAACTTCGAGCAGGTGGGCGTGCCGCCGCGCCGGGTGAAAGGCATTACGGAGGGATGGAAGAAGTTCTACTGGCAGCCGCTCAAGAAGATGATCAAGGATGCCGAGGCAACAGCGCCCAGGGCGAAAAAGGCCGCGGGGCGCAAGACCACAAAACCGGCGGCGGCGAAGGCGCGCAGGGTGGCGGCGCCCAAGAAGGCCAAGGCTGCGTCGACACGCCGGAGCGCGGCCAGAAAGACCGGCACGGGCGCCGTTCGCAAGCGCGCGTCCGCGTCACGCAGAGGCAAGTAGCACACATCTCCCGAAGACAGCGCCGCCGGAAGGAACGTCCGGCCTACGGCCCCGCCGATGGCCGGTGGCCGTATGGGGGTGGTGTGTCTCAGTCCCATGGACCGCGGCGCGTGGTCCGATCACCCCTCGTCCATGGGCTGGGCTTCCGCCGGGTCGAGGGAACGCTGCCGCCGGCGCGTACGTGGGTTCCGCGGCCGAACAGGGGATGGCCCCTGCTGCGGAAGGGCACGATCAGTGCCAGCCCGGCCACGAATCCGCCAATATGCGCCCAATACGCGACGCCGCCCGCCTGATTCCCGGTGACCGCCGTGTACACGAACTGGAGCACGAACCAGATCCCCAGGACAAAGAGCGCGGGCACCCGCAACGTGGTCAGAAAGAAGCCGAGCGGGACCAGCACAAGCACACGCGCCCGAGGGTAGAGCAGCAGATAGGCGCCGAGGACGCCGCCAATGGCGCCGCTCGCGCCAATCATCGGCACGACCGAGCTCGGGTCCTGGAACGCCTGGGACATGGCCGCGGCGACACCGCAAAGCAGGTAGAAGATAACGAAACGCACATGCCCCATCGCATCCTCGATATTGTTCCCGAAGATCCACAGATAGAGCATGTTGCCGATGAGGTGCATCCAGCCACCGTGGAGAAACATCGAGGTGACGACGGAAAGCGTGGCCGGGATCTCTGCCAGCTCGGGCGGCAATGATTCGTTGCCCAGGAGCACGGCCGGGATCAGGCCGAATGCGTAGACAGCCTTTTGCGCTTCGATTGCCGGCAGGGAGATCTGCCAGAAGAATACGAGCACGCACGCCGCGATGATGCCGATCGTGACGACCGGCGTGAGCGTCGTGGGGTTGTCGTCGTGTAGCGGTATCATCCTGTTCTACTAGATAGTATCCGGGCGCGGCGGGCCCAAGTATATACACCTCCCCAAATGGAAGGCAGGACCCACCCCTAAAGGATCTGGCTCAGGAATTCGCGGGTGCGCGGGTCCCGGGCGTTGTTGAAGAACTCGCGCGGCGGGCCGTGCTCGACGATCACGCCGCGGTCGGTGAAGTAGATGTGGTCGGCCAACTCGCGCGCGAAGCCCATTTCGTGCGTGACCAGGATGCAGGTCATGCCCTCCTCGGCCAACTCCCGGATGGTGACCAGCACCTCCTTGACCGTCTCGGGGTCGAGCGCCGCGGTAACCTCGTCGAAGAGCATCACCTCGGGCCGCATGGCGAGGGAGCGGGCTATGGCGACACGCTGCTGCTGGCCGCCTGACAGCTCGCCGGGGTAGCTGTTCTCCTTGCCCGCCAATCGCACCTTGGCCAGCAGCCCGACCGCCATCTCCTCCACCTCCTTCTTGTCTCGCTTCAGCACGTGGATCGGCGCCATCATGACGTTCTGGAGCGCGGTCTTGTGGGGAAACAGGTTGTACTGTTGAAAGACCATCGACACTTCCTTGCGCAGCGCGATCCTGTCCTTGTCGGTCTTGAGAGTATGCACGTCGTAGTCGGCGACACGGATACGGCCGCTGTCGATGGGCACGAGGCCGTTGATGCAGCGCAGGAGCGTCGATTTTCCCGACCCGGAAGGGCCGATGACGCAGATGACGTCGCGGCGCCCCACGTCGATGGAGATGCCGCTCAGCACCTCGAGCTTGCCGAAGGACTTGTGCACGTCCTCGATGGAAACAATGGGGCCGTCGCCCGTCCAAGCCATCGCTGCCGTCCTAGATGTTCACGGCGAAACGTCGCTCCATGCGTATGGTCCATAGCGCAATCGGATAGCAGTAAGCAAAGAACCACAACAGAACATAGGCATAGAAGGGCATGAGAAGCTCCGGCCGGTTCTCGGCGCTGAGCACGCGGCCGGTGAGGGTCATGACCTCGGTGACACCCACCACCGAGGCCAGCACCGTGGCCATGGTCAGTATGGCGTAGAGGTTCATCCAAGGCGGCAGCATGCGCTTCACGCACTGCGGCAGGATGATCATCCACAGCGTCTGACGTCGGTTGAAGGCGAGAGAGTCCGCCGATTCCCACTGCCCCGAGGGGATCGACTGAATGGCGCCGCGAACGATCTCGGACACGTTGGCCATGACCGGCAGCGCCAACCCCAGGACCGCCTTCACCCAGTCGGGGAACGGCACCGTCGTTCCCAACAGGCGGATCTCGAACGGCAGCAGAAACATCATGTAGAACAGCAGGACCAGCCAGGGCGCGTTGCGGAAGAACTGGGTCAGCACCCACGATCCGGCCCGTACCGACGGCAACAGCGAGATCTGGAAGATCCCCAGGACGGCGCCGACGGCGGTGCCGATCGCCATCGACATGAAGCTGATCGCCAGGTTGAACAGGAAGCCCCGCAGCATGAGCGGCGTCCACTTGGCGATTGTTGCCAGCACCGGCTCTTTCGCCGCGCCGCCCTGGGCCTCGGCAACGCCGGCCGCCAGCAGAAAGACGACGGCCAGAGCCGCTAAGTGGCGGCCGCGCAGGCGGAAATCTGGCGCGCCGTCGATCGGCGCTCTCAGCACCTCCGCCGGCGACAGGAGCACCGGCAGATCGGTCGTGCCGGAGAGCAGACGCGGCGGCCGCCGGCGGGTGCGCTGGCGGGACCCGGTCACGCGCCGTACCCCGGCACGCGCATCGCCCGCTCCCAGCGGTGCATGGCCCAGACCAGCACGCCGACCAGGAACACGTAGGCGAACAGGAGAAACGTCATCATCTCCGGCACGTTCAGCTCGTCCGACCATATCTGGCTGGCCACGTAGAGCATCTCCGGCACCGCGATGGCGAAGGCGAGGGTCGTCGTCTTCACCAGGTTCACGAGGTTGTTGTTGAGGGCCGGAAGGCTCACGCGAAGAGCGAGCGGTAGAATGACATGGACATAGGCCTGCAGACGGCTGTATCCGAGAGACTCCGCCGCCTCCCGCGTCGCCTTCGGCACCGCCTCGATGCCGGCGCGGAAGATCTCGACATTGAAGGCACCGGCGAAGAACGACAACGAAACGACGGCCCAGAAGAAGCCGCCGAACATCGGCTCCAAACCGCCGAAGCCGTCGTCCACCCTGGGCACGATGCTCCCGAGCCCGAAGAAGAAGAAATAGAGCTGGACCAGGGGCGGGGTGTTGCGAAAGAGCTGGATGTAGCCCTGAACGACGGAACGGATGAAACGCAGGTTCGAGCCCTGGAGCCATGCGCCGACGATGCCGATGGCAATGCTGAAAAGGATGCAGACGAGGGAGAGCCAGATGGTCGTGAGAAAGCCCCGCAACATTCGGCCGCGGTCGTAGCTGTCGTAGAAGACCGTCAGGTTTACGCCGGTCTCGTCATAGAGCCAGGCGAACCACTGCCAGACCGCTTCCACGCCTTGTTCGCGTCCCAAAAAATCATGGGTGTGAAGGGGGGTGGCACGGCTCCCTCGCGCCACCCCAGAGCCTCGTTACATGAACTTGTCGTGCATCATCTGTGCAAAGGGTGTTGGGCTCACGCCCCAATTCTGCTCCAGCTCGATGATCCGCCCCGACTTGTGCCACTCGATGATGGTTTCGCTCATGAACTCCGCAAACGCATCCTCGCCGTGTGCAACGGCCATGCCCCAGGGGGAGTCGTCGATAGTCTCGAGTGCCATCTCGAAATCGGCCCAGTCCTCCTCGCTGAGCTTCGAGACGAGGAACGAGTCGTCGTAGACGAACCCCACGCAACGTCCGCTCTTGAGAGCCGTCAGGGCTTCTGCCGTCCCGGCAAAGGCTACGATGTTGGCCCCGAACTCCGCGCCGGTCTTCTTGTTGTAGAAGGCGCCCTGCACGCCGCAGACATTGCGGCCGTCGAGATCGGTCCACAAGGAAAGTCCGGAGCCCTTCTTCGCCATGACGTTCGTGCCGGACGAGTAGTAGTTCGGCTGGAGAATATTGATGCGCTGACGGCGCTTCTCCGTATCCGTCATCGTGGCAATCAACAGGTCGATCTTGCCCTGCTCGAGAAACTCGATGCGGTTCGACGCCACCACCGGCACCAGCTCGAGCTCGACGCCCAACTTGTTCGCCACGTCGGCGGCCAGGTCCGGCTCGACGCCGACGATCGCGCCGGACGGATCGAGGAACCCGTAGGGCTTGTAGTCAGCCTTGACGCCGACGATCAGCTTGCCGCGGTCCTTGATCGTCTCCAGGACGTCGGCGAACGCCGGTCCGGCCACGAACGTCATCACGGCGAACGCCAGGCCGGCTACACCCAAAACCCGTTTCAACATGACGCCCTCCCGTTGAGATTTGGTCTTGCTGGCCTGCCGCGGCCCACCGGGCGGGGCGGCCAAACCTGCAGCGTATATGCTAACGCATTTTCAGAAGCGCACAAAATAAGCGCTTGAAACGGCCTTGTAAGCGTTCGCTCCCCGGAGCTGCGCCCTAGGAGCTAGCCGCAGATGCCCTCGAGCGCCCGCCAATCGGACCGCGTCATCGCCGCCGAGCCGCCGCCGGCGCCGGCGCGCGCCGCGGCCGTGCGTTCCGGCAAGGGAGGATGGGTCGACAGCAGGCTCGGCAGATCGATACCACCGACACGTTCTGTCTCTAGACGCCGGAAGAAATCGGCGACCGGCCGGCTGTCGATTTCTGCAGCCGCGAGAATGCGCAGGGCCGCTCTATCCGCTTCGCGCTCGGCATCGCGGGTGAACGAGGTGGTTATGACGGCGTCGGCGAGACCCGTGATGACGGCGGCCCCCGTGAAGTCGCCCACGACCAGGCCAAGAAGGGCAGCTATTCCGGCGCCCTTGACCATCGCCTCCAGTGTGTGCCGGTGGATGACATGCCCCATCTCGTGGGCCAGAACGCCCGCCAGCTGCTCCGAATTCTCCGAGAACGCCAGCAGCCCTCGGAACAGGATGATCTGTCCCCCCGGCAGTGCCAGGGCATTCACCACCGGGACGTCGAGGACCCGAACGCGGAACGGAACATGGCTTTCGGTGCCCTCGGCAAGTCGCTCCACGAGCCGATCCAGCGCCGCCGCGCCGGCCGGTGTCTCGCACACGATGCCGTCGGCCCCGCCTTCGCGCCGGGCGCCAAGAGTGTTGACCAATTGGCGGGCCACTGCCTCTCCCAGCTCCTGCTCGAGCTCGGCCGGGACCGCCTTCGCCGCCTGCTCCGCGAGCAGGGGAATGGCGACGAACAAGACGAGGATGACCGAGGCGACGGCCAGCGCGCTCCAGATCGCGATGGGACGCCAGTGCGCGCCAAGACCTGGCAACGTGCGCCTCAGATTTGGGCAGGCCGCCTCGAGGGAGGCGAGAACTTCCTCGTCGGCTACGATCAGCCGCTCGCCACCCTCATCGCCCCTGCGCAGCCGTATCGGCTGCCCCGGGACGGGACGATCCACGAGGTGGACTTCGTCAAAGAGCCACCTGGCGAGTACGTCGCCTTCGGGCGCTTGCACGTTCAGGCAGCCGGTATCCAGCCGGACGTTCACGGACCGTGTGGCCGCGGTCCTGCCGTCGTTGTAATACGCGGAGAACTCGAGCAAGCGCTATACCGGCCCTATGTCTATATCGAGCGCGTCGGCCAAACCCTCGCCGAACTTGGGATCGGCACGCGTGGACTGGATAATATCCTCAACGGCCTCGAGATTGGAGATGTGGAGTGTCACGCAAACATGCCGGGCCAACGGGAAATAGAAGAGGAGATAGTGAACGATCAGGCGCACGACGGTGAATACCAGGATGACCAGCAGAAATGGGAGGATCAGGGCGCCAATGGCTTCACTGGAGACCGAGATTCCGGAAAGCATTGGTGCGACAGCCATCGAGGCAAGAAAAACAATGGCAATAATCAGAAATAACTGCACGATGCCGCTGATACTACCATAGCGTAGTATAGTCGAAGTCCTTACGTCCGAATCGAAGCAGGTGTCTCCCAGGCGCGTCTTGCCGATGAAATAGCGAAACTCATAGACCCGGTACCACATGTAGGACAGCGCCAGAAGCGCCAAACCGCCGAGTCCGACGAGCGCCGGGACGACAAGGGAGGGAGCCGCCGCAAAGTTGTCCCGGCCTAGCTCCCCCTGAATAGATGCTGTGAACGCGACCATCCACCAGACAAAAAGGATGAGGCTCAGGAGCAGGAACACCAGGACGACCAGCCAGCGTGCGAACAAATCGCTGCCCTTGCCCGCGAACGAGAAGTTGCGAATCCCGTAGCGGCTGTTTTCGGTCTTGTAACGCTGGAGTGCCGTCCGCATCCACGGTCGCGCAAGACCCGCCGTAGCGACCGTCAGCAGCCCCGCCCCGAATGCCAGCCACGCGTAGCGGACGGCGGAGCCATCGAGGCCCCCACGAATGCCGCGCCACGCGGTGCGTGTGAGCTTGTAGCGCCGCACCCGATAGCGGGCGAAATTCGCGAGCCAGAGGAGGGCAATGAGATATATCAGCTGGCCGAACGATGCGTCTTCGGATGAACGGCCGCCGAGGAAGGCCACATCGAGGATCCCGACCACCATGGCGAGCGGCACCAGGACGGCCATCGCGATCAGGAAGCCTATGAGCAGCTCGGCGGGCCGTCCCGTGTACTCGAGCGCTTCGCCGCGTATGGCGATGTTGTGCCAGAGGTACCGCCTGAGCCATGTCTTCGCCCAGAACCTGTAGATGCCGAGCGTCAGCAGATTGAAGACGCTGTTCTTCACCAGGATCCTGAAAAGCGGACCGCGCCCGCCGGTGAAGGCGACGGGCCCGTCCGAACCGGTCCGGCCCTCGGCCAGCCCGGTCCCAATTGCGTCCATCGTACCGGATGCGCTCATTCTGTGATTATCAACCTTTACTCGTCATGGTGGCGGAGGGTCCGGCAACTGTCAAACATCGCGACGGCGACCCGCCGCGCCTGCCCTATTATGGCCCGGACATCGGCAGTCGGGGACCACCTCGTTCCGGATACCGCCTGTGCGGCACGTTAACCCGGTGTTACCCCCAAGCGCGTAGTTCTAGGCGAAGCAGACAGTCGGAGCCCTACCGTTGAGCGAGCACCTCTCGGTGGGTCGCGAGGTCCACCAGGCCTCGTCCGACGAGCGAGCGGGCTGGTCCACGGCCTCCATTGGCCGGCTGAACGACCATCTGGAGATCCTTCCGGAGCGTCCGTTGCCGACCGTGGCCTCGCCGTCGACAGAGGCTTACGCCGCCCGGGACCACCAGGATCCGGGCGCAAGGCTTTTTGCGCTCATATGCGAACCGAGGCTTCCGCCCCGCGTGCATGCTCTTAGTGTGATGGGCACCGTCCGCAGTCCGAGCCTTGTCGAGGTCGCCGGCTGGGGTGCGGTGCGCTGGCAGGGGTCGGGAAGGCGATTCGCGGTCGTACTCAGGGATCCCGGCGGGGGCCGCGTATTGCCATCCGCTGATGCGCGGATCAAGCCGGTGCCGGTCGACCAGCTGATCGAGTTGTTTCTCAGACCGCTCGCGGGCCTGCTGATCCGGCTTGCCCGCCGCGGCGTGACGCACCGGGGTGTCCGCCCCGACAACATGTTTCGCGAAGAGTCCGGCGATCGGGTAGTCCTTGGCGAGTGCTTCACGACACCCGCCGGCTACGCCCAACCCGTCTTGTACGAGCCGGCTGAGCGGGCCATGGCCATTCCCACGGGCCGGGGCGAAGGCGACGCGGCAGACGATTTCTATGCCCTTGGTGCCTCGATGTCGGTTCTGCTCGACGGCGGCAACCCCCTCGCTGGCGCGAGCCCGGAGGAGATCCTGGCGGCAAAGATGGAGCGCGGCAGCTATGGCGCCATCGTCGGCAACAAGGAGCTGCCCGAGAAGCTCGGTGAGGTGCTCCGTGGTCTCCTCAACGATGATCCCGCGAGCCGATGGGGTATCGGCGAGCTCGAGTCCTGGGTGGCCGGAGGATGCCCGAACCCGCCGTTGCCGCCGGGACCACGCGCAGAGCGGAGCTTCGCGTTCCACGGCCAGCAACTTTGGACCGCCAGGGCGCTCGCGCTCGCGCTTTGGAGCCACTGGACAGCAGCCGTGGAGGTGGCTCGGTCCGACGACCTCGAGCGGTGGGTCGAGCGGGACCTTCGTGACGCGGCACGCGCGAAAGCGATCGCCCTCAGTCACGACTTCGTCCGGAAGGCCGGGTCGACGGACAACGAAGCCCTCCTGCTGGCTTCTAAGTTGATCGCTCTCGACCCATCCGGACCGATCCGGCTCCAAGGCCTTGCCGTCATGCCCGACGGCCTGGGACCGGCACTCGCCAGCGCTATCGGCAACCCGGCCTTGACGGGGACGCTTGCCGAAACGATCCGTACCCAGCTGCCGACGTACTGGGTCGCCCACCAGGCCAAACCGCTCCCCTGGATGGCCGACGTGAGAGACAGCGCGGTCCGCCTCGCCTCGTTCATGAAGAGGCGGGGTCCGTTCACGGTCGAGCGTTGCCTCTACGAGCTCAACCCCGGGCTCGCTTGCGCCAGCCCCGGCTTGTCCTCGGGGTATGTGCTTACATTGCCCGAGATGATGCGCACCCTGGACGCGATGGCCGGGTCCCACCCGGTAAGCCTCGACGCGCATGCATGCGCCTTCATCGCCGCGCGCGCCGCGAAGCTGAGCGATCGTCTGCTCACCGGAGTGGCGAGCGCGGACTCCGCGGCCGAGGTCGCATTGGCCGAGCTGCGTCTGCTTGCGTGGGTGCAGGACAGGTATGGTCCGGCGCGGCTCGATGCGCTGTCGCGCGCGTTCGCGGACCGGCTGGGTCCCGTGGTCGAAAGCTACCGTAACCGAAAACTGCGCCAAAAGCTCGGTAACGCCCTGGGCCAGGCGGCGCGGGAGGGCCGCCTGTCGACCTTGCTGAATGTCGTTGCGGACCGGCGGAACCTTCGGTGGGACCGGGCGGCCTACCGCGCCGCCCGGCAGCAATACCGGGACGCCGAGGTGGAGCTCGCGCTCCTCGATCGGGCCGCGCCCACACACAGCGGGCGGGCCGTAATGCTTGGCCATCGGCTGGCGGCCGGGTTGGCGAGCTTCATCGCCCTTATCGCGATCGCGGTGATCGCAATGCTGAGGATCGCATGAGCGCGCCGCGAGGAGGATCGGCATCGCGCGCTGGAACGCGGCGCGAGGCGAGCGGTGGCCGTGTGGTGGGCTACGGCCTGCTTTGCGTCGCCGCGCTCACGCTGGTCTTCGCGCCGCCGATCTTCATCGTTGCGGTTGCCGGCATGGCGCCCACGGCCGCGGCCTATGTGACCGACCGGGAGCCAGGCAGATACGCGGTCATATCGGTGGGCGCCATGAATTTCGTCGGTGTGGCGCCATTCCTCGGTGAGGCGTGGGCCGGTACGCGAACGTTCCATGCCGCCTTCGCGCTTCTCTCGGACCCGCTCACATGGCTGACCATGTACGGCGCCGCCGCGCTGGGCTGGGCGCTCCTGGCTGTGATGCCGTGCGTGGCGGCGGCCTATCTCAGGATTGCGTTGGAAGCACGGCGCCAGCGGCTACTTGGCCGGCAGGCTGCTCTGGTGGACGAGTGGGGTCGGGGGGTCGCCTCTCGCGAGGACGGCAACGTTCGGTAAGCTTGCCGGCGCCGCGCGTCAGGCGGTCGCCAGTCGCTGCTCGATCGCCAGGTTCTTGATGGCTCTCTGCAGCTTCTCGAATGCCCTGACCTCGATCTGTCTCACGCGCTCGCGGCTGATGCCGTACTGTTGGCTCAGCTCCTCGAGCGTGGTCGGGCTGTCCTGGAGCCGGCGCTCGGTCAGGATGTGACGCTCGCGATCATTGAGCGTCCGCATGGCGCGCTGCAGCAGCTGGCGGCGCTTCTGGAGCTCATCCTGCTCGGCGAGCAGGACTTCCTGGGACTCGCTCTCGTCCTCGAGCCAGTCGACCCATTCGCCTTCGCTGTCGGCGCGCAGCGGCGCGTTGAGGGAGTGATCGGGCGCCGCGAGACGCCGGTTCATGTCGATCACGTCGCCTTCGGACACGTTCAGCTCTTCGGCGATCTTCTTCACGTTCTCCGGGCTCATGTCGCCTTCTTCGACGGCCCGGAGCTGGCCCTTGAGCCGCCGGAGGTTGAAGAACAGCTTTTTCTGCGCCGCCGTCGTTCCCATCTTCACGAGGCTCCAGGAGTGCAGGATGTATTCCTGGATGGAGGCGCGGATCCACCACATGGCGTAGGTGGCGAGACGGAAACCGCGATCCGGGTCGAACTTCTTGACCGCCTGCATGAGGCCGACGTTGCCCTCGGAGATCAACTCGTTGAGCGGCAGGCCATAGCCACGATAGCCGGCCGCGATCTTGGCGACCAGGCGCAGGTGAGAGGTGACAAGTTTGTGAGCAGCTTCGACGTCGCCGTGCTCACGCCAGCTCTTGGCCAGCATGAACTCCTCATCGGCGGCCAGCATCGGGAATTTCCTGATGTCCTGCATGTAGCGGGACAGGTTCCCTCCCGGGCTGAGCCGCTGAAGGCTGGGCAGCGTCGATGTGGTTGCCATTCCTGTCGTTCTCCTTGTGGTCAACGGACCCAGTCTACCACCGGGACCCCAAAGCGCCTAAACACACAAGCTTGAACTCGGCGTTACACTTATATAGCCATGAACATGGTTAATGGAAAGTTATTAGAACGATTCAAAACTATTCACGAGCGCGTGAATGTCCGAGGGCAGCGGGGCCGAGAATTTGAGGCGCGTCCCCGTGGCCGGGTGGTCGAAGCCGAGCTCGCACGCGTGGAGGGCCTGTCGTCGGAAGGCCTGAATGGCCATGCGCAGGTCCTCGGGCAGCCGTTGCTTACCACTTGGATGAGATCTTCCGTATAGCGGATCTCCGATAAGGGGGTGCCCCAGAGCCGCGAGGTGTACACGCACCTGATGGGTCCTGCCGGTCGCCAGGCGACACTCCAGGAGACTTGCCAGCGGCGTTCCGCGGCAGCCCAGGCGCGCCTTCACGTCGTAGCGGGTAAGCGCCGGCTTGCCGCCGCGCGTGAGGACGGCCATTTTCTTGCGGTTGCGGGGATTGCGTCCGATGTTTCCCCGCACCTCCCCGCGCGGCGGGACGGGAACGCCCCACACCACGGCGAGGTAGGCGCGGTCGATGGTGCGCCGGGCGAACTGCTCGGTGAGGGAGGCGTGTGCGCGCGCGCTCTTGGCGGCGACCATGAGGCCGCTCGTTTCCTTGTCCAGGCGATGGACGATGCCCGGGCGCGCGACGCCGCCGATCCCCGTGAGCTCGTCGCCGCAGTGCGCGATGAGCGCGTTCACCAGCGTGCGGTCCGGGTTTCCGGGGGCGGGGTGAACGACGAGCCCGGCCGGTTTGTCGACGACAATCACGTCGCGGTCCTCGTAGAGGATCGCGAGGGGCAACGGCTGCGCGGCGGGCACGGCCGGCGCCGGCGGTGGCAGGGCAACGGTGTAGCTTTGGGCCGGTTTGACCCGGTATGAGGGCTCGGTTATCGTCGCCCCGTCCAGGCTGACCCGGCCGCCTTCGATGAGCGCTTTGACGCGCGAGCGGGACAGGCCGTCGAGCGCCGTGGCGAGCGTTCGGTCGAGGCGCTGGCCCGCCTGCTCCGGCGTCACCGTCGCCGAGAGGATTTCACCGTCGCGATCCAAGGGCGGCTTTTTTCTCATGGTCCCCGAGCTGAGCGAGAAAGATGGCAGCGCTCAAGTACCTTGTCATCACCATGGCCGTGTTGATCGCGCTCGGCTTGGCGCTGGTGGTCTGGCGCATCACGACCATTGTTGGTTCGGGCGGGCCAGGGGGGTTCGGAGAGGTTTCGCTCGACCTCCCCGAGGGCTGCCGGATCGCCGGCGCCACGATCTCCGGCGAGCACCTTGTGGTGGAGATCGAGGGTCCAACCGGCGATTGCCCCGGGGTGCACGTCCTTGACCTGGACTCGGGCGCGGTGCTGGGTGTGGTGAGACCGTGAAGGCACGAACGCGTCTTGCACGCCCCATAGAGGGGGGCCCGTCCCGCGCTTGATCTCACCCGCGGGTTTCGTTATCTCATCGTCTGGAGCGTCCCCTTCGTCTAGCGGTCCAGGACGTCGGCCTCTCACGCCGGAGACACGGGTTCGAGTCCCGTAGGGGACGCCAATA
>JBHICL010000016.1:0-18268 GCA_046759605.1 Alphaproteobacteria bacterium
AGGGCGCGTGTTCGGCAGTGCGGGCGACAGTGTCATTGCCGAGTTCGCCAGCCCCGTCGAGGCGGTGCGCTGTGCGCTCGAAATACAACAAGAGGTCAAAACGAGAAACGCCGAGTTGGCCGAGGACCGCCGCATGCAGTTCCGCATAGGTGTCAATCTTGGCGACGTCGTCGCCGAGGGGGACAATCTGTACGGGGATGGTGTCAACGTCGCGGCTCGGTTGGAGGAGATGTGCGAGGCAGGAGAAGTTTGTATCTCGGGGAAGGTCCACGAGGAAGTTGCCGGCAAGATTGAAGGCGACTTCAGAGACGCTGGCGAGCACCACGTCAAGAATATTGCTCGACCCGTGCGTATTTGGCGCTGGTCGCCTAAGGCACCAGCTGGCGAGCGAAGTCATAGGGCGGGCGGCCTTTTGAAAGAATCCAAGACACTCGCCCTTCCCGACAAACCGTCGATCGCTGTCCTGCCGTTCGGCAGCATGAGCGCCGATCCCGAGCTTGAGTTTTTCGCCGACGGGATGACGGAGGAGATCATTACAGCCTTGTCACGGGTCCCCGATCTCTTCGTCATCGCCCGCAACTCAACGTTCGCCTATAAGGGCCGTGCGGTCGGCGTGCCGAGGGTGGCCGAGGAACTGGGCGTTAGGTGCGTCCTGGAAGGCAGCGTCCGGGCCGCCGGCCAAAAGGTCCGTGTCACGGCACAGTTGATCGAAGGCGCCACGGGCCACCACCTCTGGGCGGAGCGCTATGACGGCGATCTGAGTGACATTTTTGAGGTTCAAGACGACATCACCCGCAACATCGTCATGGCATTGCAGATCAAGCTTACCTATGGCGAGCTGGCCCGCCTTTGGGAGGGGCAAACCAACAATCTCCGCGCTTGGGAGAAGATGGTCGAGGGACGCAGGCTCTTCAATCAAATGATTTGGACAGACATTCTCAATGCCCGGCGTCTGTTCGAAGAGGCGGTGGCGCTTGATCCCAGCTATGGCGGTGCGCTCATCCAACTGGGCTTGACCCATTGGTGGGAAGCCCGCTATGTGCTCGAAAGCGATGTGGAGGAAGCGCTCGCGCGGGCGGAAAAGGTCATCGATCGCTTACTTGATCTCGGCCGTGAGAGCGGCGCTCATTACCTCAGGGGCTATGTCGCGTTCATTCGGCGGCAACACGACGAGGCCATCGTCGAGATCGAACGGGCGGTCGCTCTGTCACCAAGCGATTCTTGGATAATTGCGGTTCTCGGACAGGTCTATATATTTGCCGGCCAGGCCGAAAAAGGTACTGAGGCCCTGACTCGCGCGATGCGACTCAGCCCCTATTACCCCGATTGGTATCCCTACAATCTGGTCCTGGCTTATGCGTGGACTGGCGACAGAGACAAAGAACAGGAAGCCATAGACATGGCGAAAGCCTACATTGGCCGCCTTCCGAGCGAACCCTACGGCTACACCAACCTCGCGATCGTGCAGGCGTTCTACGGACGGGATGCGGAGGCCGCGGCGACCATCGGCTCACTTCGCGCGCGCTTTCCCGGGTTTGGCGCCAAGAACCTGCGGCGCTCCGAACTTTACAAGGACGCCGAAAACCTGGATCGCGTGCTCATGGTCTTGAGTGCAGCAGGGCTGCCAGAATGACGAGTCTGGGTCATGAGCGGCAGTCCGGTCTACAACATCCTCAACCATAAGCTGTCATAAGGCACCGCAACCCACTTTGCGTTGCCACTTTGCGGGGGTCAGACTGACCATGCAACGAGTCTGTCCAATGAGATTGAAACGATCGGATGCTGAAACCGAACGCCAGGATCACGAAGTTCTTGACGCCCGCGGGTGCCCTTCTGATCGCCGTTACCCTGGGATTGGCGGGCTGCACGACAGTCGAGTATGTGCCCCCCTCCCAGGATCTTCGCCAGCGACTCGGAACTGTTGCGGTCTTATCCAGGTCCGTCGACCCATCTGTGGACATCGATGAGCCGGTAAAGGGTGCGGGGAGCGGTGCGCTCGTCGGAGCGGGAAGAGGGGCGGCCGGTGGTTTTCGCATAGGCGGCGAATTTTGCACCAGTTCCCATGACTCTCTTGGTTGCACGCTCGGTTTGATCCTTGGGGTGGTTCTTGCTGTACCAGGGGCGTTGGTTGGGAGCGCAGTTGGTGCAGGAGCAGCACATTCATCCGAAGAAGTGGAAGCTGCAACGGAAAACTTGGTCGAGGCGTTGATGGACGCGAAGCCCGACCAAGCGCTCCAAAAGCACCTTCTTGAGGAGGTCATGACGAAAGGTCCCCGCAATCTTCGGCCTCTTGAGACGAAGAAAATCTCGACGGCGGGGTACTACAATCTCGCTGCAGAGGGCTTTGACAGCGTTCTTGAGATCGAAGTTAGATCACTTGAGGTCCATGTCGCAGGCAATTTCGATCCGGACATAAGCCCCAAATTGAGGGTGCAAGCTAGGCTGGTACGGACGACGGATGATACCGAACTGTACCGGCGGGCGTGGCTCTATTGGGGGGCCGAACGGAACTACTTTCGGATGGCCACGGCCAACGCACAGCTGCTGCGCGAAGACCTAGAATACGGATATAAGGCCTTGGCGAAAAGAATGTTGCACGACCTTTTTCGATCTGACGTCAATGAACATAAATCCGCTCCGGAACCTGGACGCATCGTAACTATTGAAGCCCCGACCGTTCGCTCGGACGGGAAGACTGAGTAGGCGAAAGGCATCGAATATCCTCGCGCTGGCTCAATCGAGCTCGACGATCCGGCCGCTCGTCTGACAGTCCGGCGACGCGAGCTCAACGAAGGCGTCGGTGACGTCCTCCGGCTGCCGCAGCTTGTCGGCCGCCTCTCCGGGGAAGGCCTCGGCTCGCAATCTCGTCGCCACGGGGCCCGGTTCGATGAGATTTACCTTGAGCGGGGTTTTGGCGGACTCGGCCGCCCAGGTCCTGGCCAGATGCTCGAGCGCCGCCTTCGCGGCTCCGTAGACGCCCCAGTACGGCAGGGGCTTCGAGGCCACCCCATCGGTCACGAAGATGGCGCGCCCTGCCGACGAACGCTTGAGCAGCGGGTCGAGGGTGCGGATGAGGCGCCAGTTCGCGTGGACATTGACCTCGAACGCCCGGCGCCACGTCGCCGGGTCGATATGGCCAAGCGGTGAAAGGACGCCCAGCACAGCGGCGTTGGCGACGAAGATATCGAGCCCGCCAAAGCGGTCAAGGATCGAGGGTCCGAGCGGGTCCAGCCCTTCGAGCTTCCTCAAGTCGCACGGAAACAGTGTCGCCACGCCGCCGGCTTTCCGGATGGCGTCGTCGACCTCCTCGAGACCGCCGGCGGTCCGCGCGAGCAGGATTACATGGGCGCCCTCCCGTGCGTATCGCTTTGCGACGGCGGCGCCGATGCCCCGCGAAGCGCCGGTTATGAGCGCGATGCGGCCTTCGAAACGCCCCGAGACGGCCACGGGGTCAGGCTGGCTCCGCCAGCAGCGAGAGCTGCGCCGGCATGCCGCCGCTCTCACGGTCGGTCAACACGGTGGGATAATCGCCGGTGAAGCAAGCGTCGCAGTACCGTGGCTCGGCCGGGTCGCGGCGGCTCTCTCCCATTGCCCGATAGAGGCCGTCGATCGAGAGAAAAGCCAGGCTGTCCACGCCGATCAGATCGCGCATGGCCTCTATGTCGTGTTGGGCCGCGAGCAGCTTGTCTTCGCTCGGCGTATCGATGCCGTAGAAGCACGAGTGCCTGGTGGGCGGGCTGGACACGCGCAGGTGCACCTCGCGGGCGCCGGCCTGCCGGACCATCTCGACGATCTTTCGCGACGTCGTGCCGCGCACGATGCTGTCGTCCACGAGGATGACGCGCTTGCCGGCGAGCTGGGAGCGGTTGGCGTTGTGCTTCAGCTTGACGCCCAGGTGGCGGATCTCGTCCGTCGGCTCAATGAAGGTGCGGCCGACGTAGTGGTTGCGTATCAGCCCCAGCTCGAACGAAATACCCGTCTCACCGGCGTAACCGATTGCCGCCGAGACGCCGCTGTCGGGGACAGGGATTACGACATCGGCGGGCACGTGCGCCTCCCGCGCCAGCTCCGCGCCAATGCGCTTTCGCGCCTCGTAGACACTCAAGCCCTCCGAGACGCTGTCCGGGCGGGCGAAGTAGATGAATTCGAAAATGCAGAACCTCTTCTCCGCCGGAGGGAACGGCTTCAACGATTGGATCCCCGTCCCGTCGGCGACGATGATCTCTCCGGGCTCGACGCCGCGTGCGAACGTGGCCCCGATGATGTCCAGGGCGCACGTCTCGGAGGCGACCATCCAGGCGTCCTGGACCTGGCCTATGACCAACGGCCGCACGCCCAGGGGGTCCCGCGCGGCGATAAGATAGTCGTTGGAAAGCGCGACCAGGGAATACGCGCCCTCGACCATACGCAGGGCATTGGCGATACGGTCGAGCAGGTTCGCGCCCGGCGCCGTGGCGATCAGGTGCTGGATGACCTCGGTGTCCGTTGTCGACTGGAACAACGAGCCCTGGCGAACCAGGTCGCGACGCAGGACGAGGGCGTTGGTGAGGTTGCCGTTGTGCGCCAGGGCCAGGCCACCGAAATCGAAATCGGCGTAGAGCGGCTGGATGTTGCGTTGTGCCGTCTCGCCCGTGGTCGAGTAGCGCACATGGCCGATGGCGGCGCTGCCGGGTAGGTTCGCGATCGTCTCCTCATCGCCGAAGATGTCACCGATAAGGCCGGGGGCCCGGTGAGTGTGAAACCGTCTGCCGTCGTAGGACACGATACCCGCGGCCTCCTGCCCGCGGTGCTGGAGCGCATGCAGCCCAAGCGCGGTGAGCGCGGCGGCGTCGTCCTTGCCCTTGATGCCGAACACGCCGCAGCCGTCGCGCAGCCGGTCGTCGGCGGGAGGTTGCGTGTCCGCTTGCCTGGTCATTGGCTGCTCTCCAATAGGCGACGCATGTCCTGGCGCTCGCTGTCGGTGTACCCGGCCCCTGGGTCCGCTCCGTTCGTTTTCGGCACGGCGGGACGCTGCTCGAGCGCCCGGCGCGTTTTCTCGCGCTCCCGGTCTCTGCCGCGGCTCTGCTCCAGGGTCTTGCCGACGCTCTCCTTGATCACCGGGAGCTGGCGAACGAACAATGCGACGGTCTCGACAAGTGGCCGCGTGCGCGCCTCATTGACCCAGTCGGGTCGTTCAATCGCCGGCTTGTTGCCGATGAAGAACAAATAGGCGCCCGCCACAATCAACGCCGCGACCACGAAACCGGTGGCAAGACCCAACGACCGGTCCAGGGCGTTGAGCCGGCTGTTGCGAATCCAGCCGCTCACGACGTGACTGACGATATGCAGGGCTATCAGGGTGACGAGAAAGATCGCGCTGGCGCCTGCGAGATCGGCCATCCATCCCGGCTCGATATACTGCCGCGCAAGGGGCTGGACGAATCCGAATCCGTACCACGTGGCCAGGGCGGCGCCGATCCACGAAGCGACAAACAGCCCGCCGCGGATGAACCCGGTGATGAAGCCGATGAGCCCGCCGAAGACGACGATGCCGACGACGGCGAGGTCGAAGGCGTTGATGCCGAATATCTCCACGGCGCCCGCCCTTACCCGGCTCGACTGTAGCGCGCCGCGCGGTCCATTAAAACGCTCGGGAACAGCGCGAGCACGTCGACGAGATGTCCGATCTCTCGCACATCGATGTCGGCGCGAGCCTCGTCCCGGCTCCGCGCGCGGCGGGGTGGCGCCCACACCTCGCGAAAGCCCAGTTTCGCCGCCTCCTTGAAGCGCACCTCCGCTTGGCCGACGGGCCTTATCTCGCCGCCCAGGCCCACTTCGCCGAACACGGCCACCTCCGGGGGCATGGCCTGATCGCTGTGGGCGGAAACAAGTGCCGCGGCCACCGCCAGATCGGCCGCCGGTTCGGTGACTCTCAGTCCCCCCGCCACGTTGAGGTACACGTCGGCGCCGCCGAGATTGAGGCCGCAACGGGCGTCGAGGACCGCCAGCACCATGGCCAGCCGTGCGGTGTCCCATCCAACCACCGCACGCCGTGGCGTTGCGAAGGACGATGGCGAGACAAGCGCCTGGATCTCGACAAGAACCGGCCGTGTTCCTTCGAGTCCGGCGAACACGACGGCGCCGCTCACATCGCCGCGCCGGTCGGCGAGAAACAGCTCCGAGGGGTTGGCGACCTCCACGAGACCCTGGCCGGTCATCTCGAAAACGCCGATCTCGTCGGTGGGACCGTACCGGTTCTTCACCGCGCGCAGGATCCGGAACTGGTGCCCCCGGTCGCCCTCGAAGTAGAGGACCGTATCCACCATATGCTCGAGCACCTTCGGTCCCGCGATCATGCCTTCCTTGGTGACGTGACCCACCAGCAGAAGTGAGATTCCACGCCGTTTGGCGACCCGGATCAGCTCCTGCGCCGAGCTGCGCACCTGGGCGACGGTCCCCGGCGCGCTGTCGAGCGCGTCGACGTACATCGTCTGGATCGAATCGATCACCGCGACGTCCGCCGCTCCCGCCGCGTCGAGGGTGGCCAGGATGTCGCGCACGCTCGTGGCGGCCGCGAGCGCGACGGGTGCGCCGGTGAGGCCGAGCCGGGCCGCCCGCATGCGCACCTGATCGACCGCTTCCTCGCCCGAGACATAGATGCAGCCGAGCCCGGTCCGCGAGAGAGCGCCGGCCACCTGCAGCAGGATCGTCGACTTGCCGATGCCGGGGTCGCCGCCCACCAGCACGGCCGAGCCGGCGACCAACCCGCCGCCCGAGACGCGATCGAACTCGGAAACGCCGCTTACCCGGCGCGGTCGCTCAACGGACTTGCCGTCCAGGGGAACCAGCTCGATCCGGCGCCCTTTGCGGCCGCCCGCGCCACCGGGCACCGGTTCGCGCCTGGCCTCCTCGACAAGGCTGTTCCATGCGCCGCAGCCCTCGCAGCGGCCGACCCAACGCGCATGGGTGGTGCCGCACTCCTGGCATACGAATTCTGAGCTTGCTCTTGACACGGTTCTTACCTGCGGCGTCCGGTCATCACTCGGCCCGCACCTGCATCTGAATGGGACCCTCGGCGAGGCCTTTGATGAACTGATCCACATAGGGGTTGTTGGAAACATCGACTGCGGCAACGGGGCCTTCCCAGACGATCTTGCCTTCGTGGATCATGGCGATCCGATGGGCGATGCGCCGGGCGCTGGCCATATCGTGGGTAATCGACAGCGTGGTCGCGCCAAGCTCGCGAACTGTGGTGACGATGAGTTCGTCGATGATGCTTCCCATGATCGGGTCGAGCCCCGTGGTGGGCTCATCGAAGAAAATAATTTCCGGCTGGGTGGCGATGGCGCGCGCGAGGGACACCCGTTTCTGCATGCCGCCCGAGAGCTCGGACGGGGCGAGCTCTCCCACGTCGGGCCCGAGACCGACCTGAGCCAGGGTCGCCACGGCGCGCTCCCTTGCTTCGCAGCGGCTCACGTGCTGCGCCTGCAGAAGACCGAAGGCGACGTTCTCCCAGACCAGCAGGCTGTCGAAAAGCGCTGCGCCCTGAAACAGCATGCCGAACTTGTGCATGACGCGCTCGCGTTCGGCGGCGCTCATCGTCGTCACCTCTTCGCCGTCGATCTCGATCGACCCGTCGTCAGGCTCCATGAGCCCGATGATGTTCTTGATCAGAACGGACTTGCCGGAACCCGAGCCGCCGATGACCACCAGGGACTCTCCGACCGCCACCTCAATGTCGATTCCCGTCAGGACGTGCTTGTCCCCGAAGGATTTCTTGAGATTGCGTACCTTGATCTTCGGGACGCCGTTTGGAAGTTCTGAGGTCATTGTCCGAAGAACAGTGTCGTAACAATGTAATTGAACAGGAAAATCAGGATCGAGGCCGACACAACCGCGTTCGTCGTCGCTTGTCCTACGCCCTGCGCCCCTCCTTTGGAGTTGTAGCCGTGATAGCAACCCATCAGCGTAACGAGAAAGCCGAACACTGCCGCCTTCACGAGGCCGGAAATAACGTCGATGGGCTCCATGAAGTCCCAGGTGTTGCTGAGATACGTCGTGGGGTTGAAGTTCAACGTGAAGATCGACACCACGAAGCCGCCCAGCACCCCGATGATGTCGGCGATCAGCACCAGGATCGGTAGCGTCAGCACCCCCGCGATCAACCGCGGGACAACGAGATACTTGAAAGGGCTCGTCGAAAGCGTCGTTAGCGCGTCAATCTGCTCCGTCACCCTCATGGTCCCGATTTCGGCGGCAATGGCGGCGGCGACGCGGCCCGCGACCATCAATCCCGCGAGCACCGGTCCGAGCTCGCGCGTGATCGAGACGACGACGATGTTGGGCACCGCGCTTTCCGCTGAGAATCGGGAGAAGCCGGTGAAGCTCTGCAGAGCCAGCACCATTCCCGTGAATATGGCCGTGAGCCCGACCACCGGGAGGGAGAAATAGCCGATCTCCAGCATCTGCCGCGCCACCTGCCGGCCGTAGTAGGGCGGTCGTACGCAGTGGGACACGCCCTGTGCCGAAAACAACGCCACACGGCCCACGACGCCGAATAAGGCCAGGGTCAGTCTTCCGATCGGCGCAAGCACGAGCATGACCTAGGATTCCCCGCGGTAGACGCGATCGCAGCGTTGTCCGAGTCCCGTCAGCAGCTCGTACCCGATGGTCCCAGCCTCGGCCGCCACGTCGTCGGTGCGCGCGTGTTCACCGATAAGCTCCACTCGACCGCCCGGCCTCGCCAGCTCCGCCGGTATGTCGGAGACGTCTACGGTGGTCAGATCCATGGAAACCCGCCCCACGACCGGGACGGGCCTGCCCGCAATATAAGCCCTGCCGCTGTTCCCCAAGGCGCGGATGTAGCCGTCGGCATAACCCGCTGCAACCGTTGCCAGCCGGCCAGCCCGGCTTACCCGGTGCGTGGCACCGTAGCCAACGGTCATGGGGCTGTCAACGTCACGGACCTGCAGGATCTTTGCGTGAAGATGGACGACCTGCCGCAGCGGATTCGCCCGGCCGATCTGCGGCGCGATGCCATAGAGCGCGGCTCCCGGACGGACGAGGTCGAAGTGAAAATCGGCGCCCAGGAAGATGCCCGATGAATTGGCGAGGCTGGCGCGCGCGCCGCCACACGACGCCGGCAGCCGTGTCAACGCGGCGTGGAAGGCCTCGAGCTGAGCGCGGTTGAGGGGATGGTCGGGTTCGTCCGCGCAGGCCAGATGGCTCATAACGGCCGAGACCTCGACG
Organism: Alphaproteobacteria bacterium; assembly: GCA_046759605.1. Lineage (GTDB taxonomy): Bacteria > Pseudomonadota > Alphaproteobacteria > UBA6615 > UBA6615 > JBHICL01. The sequence goes on from JBHICL010000016.1 coordinate 9,229, forward strand.
CCATCGAGCAGCGAAGGGTCCGCGGCCAGACAGGACAGTTCCCCGGCCGTCAGGCCGAGCCGGCTCATCCCGGTGTCCAGGTGCAGCATTGCGGGTTGGTCAAGCGAAGCCTGCCGCCAGATCTCTATCTGTGCGAGACTGTTCAGGACCGGCGTCAGGCGGTGCTCGGCATACAGCCTCGCTTCGCTCGGGTCCGGGCCGCTGAAAACGGCAACCTCAGCCGTTGACAACAGTCGCCGCAGGGTGACCCCTTCCCGGGGCAGAGCCACGAAGAAGGTTTGGCAACCGGCCTCCGCGAGCGCCGGGGCCACCTGTTCCATGCCCAGCCCGTAGGCGTCGGCTTTGACCACGGCGGCCGTCTCCGCGCCCGGCGCCTCATCTCGCACGCGGCGATAGTTGTCGACGATGGCGACGAGGTCGACAGTCAGCGTAGCACCCGCGCCGGAGTCCGTCCCGCTCCGGGCCGGTCTCGCCCGACTGTTCTGGCCGGACCGTGCCATTCTACCGCCCGTCCTCGTCATGTTCCTTGCCGGGCGGCAGCCTAGCGCAACTCCGCCATATGGTCCTCTTTGGCGAGGTCGGAGAACCGGGTGAAATCTCCCTCGAAGCGAAGCTTGACGCTGCCGATCGGACCATGCCTCTGCTTCGCCAGGATCAGCTCGGCCTTGTTGCGGCATTCCTCCAGCAGTTTCTCGTGCCTGTCTTCCCGCTCGAGGAACTTGTCGTCCGTTTCGTGATCGCGGCGGATTGGTTTCTCCCGCTCGCGATAGTACTCCTCGCGATAGAGGAACATGACCACGTCGGCGTCCTGCTCGATGGATCCCGATTCGCGTAGATCGGCGAGTTGAGGTCGCTTGTCCTCGCGCTGCTCCACCGCACGCGAAAGCTGGCTCAGCGCAAGCACCGGCACGTTCAGGTCCTTCGCCACGGCCTTCAGGCCGCGGGTGATCTCCGAGACCTCCTGAACCCTGTTATCGTAGCGTCGGTCGTGCGGCGGCTGCATGAGTTGGAGGTAATCGACAATGATGAGGCTCAGGCCGTGCTGGCGCTTCAGCCGCCGGGCCCGGGTCCGCAGCGACGCGATGGTGAGCGCCGGCGTGTCGTCGATGAACAAGGGAAGCTTGTACAGCATCTGGCTCGCGGCAAAGACCCGCTCGTACTCCTCCGGCCTGATGTTGCCGCGCCGGATCGCATCGGAGCGGACGTGGGCCTGCTCGGAGATGACACGCGTGGCGAGCTGCTCCGCCGACATCTCGAGGGAGAAAAAGGCGACGACTTCCCGAGTCGACACCTCGACCCCGTGCTCGTCGCGTTCGCGTCGTGTGGACATCGCGGTGTTGTAGGCCAGGTTGGTGGCGAACGCCGTCTTGCCCATCGAGGGACGTCCCGCGACGATGACCAGGTCGGAGTCGTGAAGTCCACCCAACAGGGCATCGATGTCCGTAAATCCGGTCGGCACGCCGACGAGCTCCGAATCGCGTTTGTACGCTGCCTCCGCCACTTCGATTGCGTGCACGACGGCGGTCTTGAAATCTATGAGGCCGGTTTCCGCCACGCCCCGTTCCGCCAGCGAGAACAGGCGCTCCTCGGCGGCTTCGATCTGATTGGTCGCCGGCTGGTCCAGATCCTGGTCGTAGGCTTTGTTGACGACGATTTCCCCGAGGTCGATCAACTCGCGCCTCAGGTAGCAGTCGTAGATCACCCGGCCGAGGTCCTCGGCGTTGCTTATGGCGATGACCGCGTTGGCCAGCTTGGCGAGGTATTGGGGGCCGCCCACATCGGCGAGCAGCTCGTTGCTCTCGAAGTAGTTCTTGAGCGTGACGGGCGTGGCCAGCTGGCCGCGGTCGATGAGCTTGCCGCAGGCGGCGTAGATCGCCCCATGGGCGGGATCGACGAAATGCTCAGGGGCCAGGAAATCCTGAACCCGCTCGTAGGACCTGTTGTTCGCGAGGATGGCGCCCAGCAACGCCATTTCGGCCTCGCTGTTGTGGGGCGGCGTCCGAAGCGGTGATATGTGCTCTCCGTGCCCGTGCAACGGTGTCACGTTAACGCTGGTATCGGTACTGGACATTCACCGGACCCTATCAACTGCGTCACCCGCCAACCCGCGTTGAAAAACGTTAGTCTGTTGAATCCTGTGGAAAAAATACCACGGCCGTGCCCGATTCGCGTCCCGCGATTATCGTACGGCCGGGCTAGGTGCACGAAATGTTCTGATTAGGGTCCAGGCGTTGCAGCGCGGATTATTCCGCCGCCTGCTCGTGGAGTGTGGGCGGGTTGCGCTCCCAGTCGGTGACGTAGTCGCGCACGAGCGGCACCGCGTCCTGGCGCTTCGCGAGCTGCATCTGGAACACCATCTGGCCCATGCGCCGAAAGGCGATCTCGGCTCCGGACAGGTAGAACTCCCACATGCGGCAGAACCGCTCATCGTAGAGGTCCTTGGCCCGGTCGCGGTTGGCCTGAAAGCGACGACGCCACTCCCTCACCGTGTCGGCATAGTGGAGCCGCAGAATCTCGACGTCCGTGATCCACAGCCCGACCTTCTCCACGGCCGACACGACCTCCGACAGGGCCGGCGCATAACCGCCGGGAAAGATATACTTGCGTAGCCACGGGTTGGTGCTGCCTGGCGGCTGCATGCGACCAATCGAGTGGAGCAATGCCACGCCGTCGTCGCTCAGCAGGCTCTTCACCTTGCGGAAGAACTGGGCGTAGTGGCCCACGCCCACGTGCTCGAACATGCCGACCGAGACGATCCGGTCGAAGGTCCCCCCCTGCTCGCGGTAGTCGCGCAGGTGAAAGTGGACGCGGTCCGAAAGCCCTGCCTCGGCTGCCCTCTGCTCGCTAACCTTGTGCTGGTTCGTCGACAGGGTAATGCCGGTCACGTCGGCGCCTGCGACCTGCGCCAGGTAGATTCCCAAACCGCCCCAGCCGGAGCCGATGTCGAGCACCTTTCGCCCCGGCCTGTCGAGCAGGAGCTTCGCCGCCAAATGCCGTTTCTTCCGCAGCTGCGCCGTCTCCAGGTCGTCGTCCTGACCGGCGAAGTAGGCGCAGGAATATTGCCGGTCGTTGTCGAGAAACAGGTCGTAGAGCTCGTTCGAAAGGTCGTAGTGATGGGCCGCGTTCCTGCGCGCCTTGCGGACAGGGTTGTGCTGCTGGACAACCCGCAGGTACCGGTTTGCAAATTGCGCAAGCTCCTGCAAGCGATGATGTTCCACGCGCTCGAAGTTCGCCGCCGCGACGTCGATGAGGTCGTAAAGCGTGCCTTCCTCGATGGTGAGCGACCCGTCCATGTAGGCCTCGCCGAGGTACAGCTTCGGGTTGGTCAACAGCCGGGTGTGCAGGCGCTTATCGTGAAGCCGGATCGTGGACCTTGGCGCTCCGCCGTCGCCGAACTGCCACTCCTTTCCATTAGCGTCGATGAGCCGCAGATCGCCGCTACGAATAACGCTCTGGAGAAAGCGCGCTGAAAGCATAACCAACAGGTGCCTCTGAGACCCGCTCCGTGCCGCGTGAAGCCGGTCGTTACGCTACCAGAAAAACCCCGGGTAGTTGCAAAAAAGACGCTCCGTCCGCGGCACGTTGGTGGTCGTGGGGCGGGCCTAGCCAGGCGTATCGCCCGCGTCTTCGCTATCCATTGCCCGCTTCGCCTCCTGTTGTTCTTTTTCCTCCGGCGGCTCCTCGTCCGCGGCTTCGGTGGCCAGCTTCCTCGCTACCTCTTCCTCGACGAGTCCCTCGGCGGCTTCCACCTCGGCCACCTTGTCGTCGGCGATCGCGAGCGCGGTTTCCGCGGCGGCTCGCGCGGCGCGGGCGGCATCGTCCTCGGCGGCGTGCTCGGCCTCCGCGACGGCCTTGCCCTGGGCGAGCTGCATCTCCGCCTCCTCGCGGCTCTTGGCCACATTGACCGTCACGGTGACGGCCACCTCGGGGTGCAGTGCCACGCGAACCGGACTCAACCCGAGCACCTTGATCACGCGGTCCATTCGCACCTGACCCCGCTCGATCGCGAAGCCCGCCTCCGTCACCGCCTCGGCGACGTCTTTGGCGCTTACGGAGCCATAGAGCTGGCCGCTTTCGCCGGCTTGACGAATGACGGTGATCGTCAGTCCCTCGAGCTTCTGGCCAACCGCCTCGGCGTCGTCGCGGCGCGCGAGGTTCTCGGCCTCGAGATGCGAGCGCCGGTTCTCGAAACTCTCCCGGTTCTCAGGCGTAGCCCTAAGCGCCTTTCTTTGCGGTAGGAGATAGTTGCGGGCGAAGCCCGGCTTTACGGTGACGACGTCGCCCATTTGCCCCAGCTTCTCGATGCGTTCGAGGAGGATCACTTCCATGGCACACCCCTGTCGGCTTACTGGACGACGTAAGGCAGCAAAGCGAGGAAACGTGCGCGTTTGATAGCGCGCGCCAGCTCGCGTTGCTTCTTCGTTGATACAGCCGTGATTCGGCTGGGAACGATCTTGCCGCGCTCGGAGATGAAGCGCTGCAGGAGTTTTACGTCCTTGTAGTCGATCTTCGGTGCCTTCGGGCCTGAAAACGGGCAGGTCTTCTTGCGTCGGAAGAACGGACGGCGCGGTGCCCCTCTTTGACCGTTGCTCATTGTTCGCTTTCCTTCTCAGCGCCGGCATCGGGCTGATCTTCGCCACCCGAGATCGGCTCGGCGGGAGGGGCTTCCTGGACCTGTTCGTCCTTACGTGCGGGGTCCCGGGGAGCGGAGTCCTCGGATCGCATCCGTTCGGCCCGGCGACTGTCCCGGTCGCGTTTTCCCTGCATCATGATCGACGGTCCCTCTTCGTGGACGTCGACCCGGATCGTCATATAGCGCAGCACATCCTCATGCAATCGCTGGTTGCGCTCCAGCTCCTGGACCGTTTCGGAAGGCGCGTCGATGTTCAGTAGAACGTAGTGGCCCTTTCGGTTCTTCTTGATCCGGTAGGCCATGGTCTTGAGACCCCAGTTCTCCTTCTTCGTGATGCGACCGCCACTCTGTTCGACGATGCCGGAGAACGCTTCGACCATGCCCTCCACCTGCGCCGCGGACGCGTCCTGCCGCGCAATGAAAACGTGTTCGTAAAGAGGCATTGCCTGGTGACTCCCTTCGGCTATTCCATGACCGCCGCCGATCGCCTCTCCATGAGCCGCGGCCGCACGGTCCCAGCCGGCGCTGTGCCGGCAAGGAGTTGCAAAGCGCGGGAATACACCACAGCGGCGTCGGCATGGCAAGGGGCGTTGCCACCGGGGCGCCGTCTTGCGGCGCATGGAGCCAACCGCTATGACTACGCAACTTCCTGGCAATTGGGCTGACGGTGGAGCTGGAGAAGCGGCGAATGCCACGCGCCTTGGTTTTCCCGGGGCAGGGGAGCCAGTTCGTCGGGATGGGGCGCGAGCTGGCGGAGGCGTTCCCGGTCGCGCGAGAGCTGTTCGAAGAGGTCGATGCCGCTCTCGGCCAGCCGTTGCGCCGGCTTATGCTCGATGGGCCGGAAGGCGACCTCACGCTGACCGAGAACGCGCAACCGGCGCTTATGGCCGTCAGCATGGCCGTCGTCCGGGTGCTCGAGGAGCAGGGCAAGGCGAATGTCGCCGACATTGCGAAATTCGTGGCCGGACACAGCCTCGGCGAATATACGGCTTTGGCTGCTGGCGGGGCCTTGGGCGTCACCGAGGTCGCGAAGCTCTTGAGGACGCGGGGGCGCGCCATGCAGGATGCGGTTCCCGTTGGCGAGGGCGCCATGGCCGCCCTCATCGGGCTCGATCTGGATGTTGCGGAAGCCGTGGCGGAGGAAAGTCGTGGCGCGGAGGTCTGCAGCGTGGCCAACGACAACTCGCCCGGGCAGGTCGTGGTCAGTGGACATCGGCATGCGGTCGAGCGGGCGGTCTCGCTCGCCGGCGAACGCGGCGCGCGGAAGACGGTGATGCTGCCGGTCAGCGCTCCGTTCCATTGCGCCCTCATGGAACCGGCGGCGGAGGTCATGAGCGAGGCGCTGGCGGCGATCGACTTCGCCCGACCGGCGGTACCGGTCGTCGCAAATGTGACCGCGGAGCCGGTGAGCGATCCAGAGCGAATACGTGAGCTTCTTGTTCGGCAGGTCACCGCCCGCGTCCGCTGGCGGGAGTGCGTGCTCGCCATTCGTGACCGTGGCGTGGACACGTTTGCGGAAGTTGGCGCCGGCAAGGTGTTGTCCGGGCTGGCGCGGCGTATCGATCGCGGGCTTACGGCGACAAGCGTGGGCGGCCCCGCTGAGATCGAGGCTTTTCTGGAGCAGCTCTGAGCGGTGCGAAAGGGAGCGGAAGCGTGTTTCGGCTGAATGGCAAGGCGGCGCTGGTCACTGGCGCAAGCGGGGGAATAGGCGGCGCCATCGCCGGCGCCCTTCATGGGGCGGGAGCGACCGTGGTGCTTAGCGGAACGAAGGTGGACAGGCTCGAGGCGCTGTCCGCAGGGCTGGGTGAGCGTAGCCACGTGGTACCGGCCGATCTGGCGGATTCGGCGGCAGTGGCGGCTTTGGCGGCGAAGGCGGAAGGGGAGGTCGGCGTTGTCGACATCCTCGTGAACAACGCAGGCGTCACCCGCGACAACCTCGCGCTCAGGATGAATGACGACGAATGGGCCGAGGTGATCGCTGTCAATCTGAGCGCCGCGTTTCAGCTCAGCCGAGCGATTCTCAGGCCCATGCTCAAGAGGCGCTGGGGCAGGATCATAAACATCACCTCCGTCGTCGGCGTGACCGGAAACCCTGGCCAGGCGAATTATGCCGCATCCAAAGCGGGCATCATCGGCATGTCCAAGTCGTTGGCATACGAAGTCGCCAGCCGTGGGATAACCGTCAATTGCATAGCGCCCGGGATCATCAGCACGGCCATGACGGACGAGCTCGGCGAGGATCAGCGCAAGAAGCTGCTGGAGCGGGTGCCGATCGGGCGACTCGGAGAGGGAAGCGACGTAGCCGCGGCGGCACTATTCCTTGCGAGCGACGAAGCGGGCTACATAACCGGGCAGACCCTACATGTAAACGGCGGTATGGCAATGATATGAACGGGCCTTCGAATGACTTGACGCCGCCGACTATCCCGGTTAATCCGCGCGCCGCATCTCCTGGTCAGCCAGGAGAAAGTGTGTTAGGCAGGTGCGCGTTTCGGTTGGGCCAACCGGTCGCACCCGTCGCCGCCGGTACGACACCGGACCCTGGCGCTTACCCCGGGGCGAGACGGATCCTAACTATCTAAGGAAGGATACGATGAGTGACATCGCGGAGCGCGTAAAGAAGATCGTGGTGGAGCATCTGGGTGTGGATGGCTCCAAAGTACGCGAGAACGCCAGCTTTATCGACGATCTGGGGGCCGACAGCCTGGATACGGTGGAGCTGGTGATGGCGTTCGAGGAAGAGTTCGGTTGTGAAATACCGGACGACGCCGCGGAGAAGATACTAACGGTCGGCGACGCGGTGAGTTTTCTTGAGGAGCACACGGCCAGCTGAGACGCCGCTCCCGCTACCCACCGTGGAGTGGCGCGGCCGACCAGCAGCGTGGCAGCACCGATGAGAATGAACGGCGGGAGGCGCGTCGTCATTACCGGACTTGGTCTGGTGACACCCCTGGGCATAGGGGTGAGGACGAACTGGGAGCGCCTCACATCGTCCCATTCAGGCATCACCGCCATCCAGCGGTTCGATGTCTCCGATCTCCCCGCCAAGATAGCCGGCTTGGTTCCGCTGGGAGAGGGAGCGGAGGGCCGTTTCAATTCCGATGAATGGGTGCCGCCGCGGCTGCGCCGGCGCATGGACGAGTTTATCGTATACGGGATGGCGGCCGCGGCGCAGGCCGTCGAGGACGCGGACTGGAGGCCGGAAGACTGTGCTGAGCTCGAGCGCACCGGGGTGATGATCGGCTCGGGGATCGGCGGTCTGCAGACGATTTACGAGGGTTCACTGCTCCTGCGCGATCAGGGTCCCCGCAAGATGGGGCCGTACTTCATACCTTCGGCGCTCATCAACCTGGTGTCGGGGCACGTCTCCATAAGATACGGCTTCAAGGGTCCCAATCATTCGCCCGTCACCGCGTGCTCTACCGGCGCCCATGCGATCGGCGACGCGGCCCGGCTCATTATGCTTGACGATGCCGACGTGATGCTGGCGGGTGGTGCCGAGGCGGCCGTCTGCCGACTGGGAATAGCCGGGTTTGCCGCGGCGCGGGCGCTGTCGACCAACTTCAACGACACCCCCGAGGAGGCTTCGCGCCCATGGGACAAGGCTCGCGATGGTTTCGTGATGGGTGAAGGCTCCGGCATCGTTGTTCTCGAGGAGCTCGAGCACGCCAAGGCGCGGGACGCCCGCATCTATGCGGAGGTCGTGGGCTACGGACTCTCCGGTGACGCCTACCACGTCACCGCGCCCTCCGAGAGCGGTGACGGCGGCTATCGGGCAATGCGAAACGCGCTCAGGAGCGCTCGGCTCAACTGTGAGGACATCGACTACATCAACGCCCATGGCACATCGACACCGCTTGGAGACGAGATCGAGCTCAACGCGGTCAAGCGCCTGTTTGGCGAACATTCCTATCGGCTGTCGATGTCGTCCACCAAATCAGCTATTGGCCATCTGCTCGGTGCGGCCGGCAGTGTCGAATCCATCTACTCTGTTCTGACGATCAATCAACACGTCGTCCCGCCTACCCTCAACCTCGACGATCCATCCACGGGCTGCGACATAGATCTGGTGCCGCACGTTTCGAAGGAGCGCACGGTACGATTTGCGCTGTCGAACTCCTTTGGATTCGGCGGCACCAACGCGTCGCTGATTTTTTCCAGCGCGCCCTGAGGCGGGGTGCGCGGCGGCATGGCGCAGGGCACCCGGACCAGCCTGAGCGTCGCGCCCGACGGTCCTTCCGAAGAGAGTGAAAAGCCACTGCAGCATGACACGGAGGGCACGGCCCGAGCGCCCTCGGACCGCCGCCTATCGGCGCCGACCCGCTGGCTGGTCGGCTCCATAGCGCTCCTCCTTATTGCGGCAACGATGATTGCCGGGGCTCTCGTTTACTTGCGGGTGGAGCTCGA
>JBHICL010000017.1:0-18069 GCA_046759605.1 Alphaproteobacteria bacterium
GCACTGGACCACGGCACGCTCAACGCCGGCGATCTGCATCGCCTTTCGGCGGACCGGTTGCAATGGATCTTTGCGACCGCCAGGCCCCAGGGCGAGACAGAGCTCACTTGCGCCGTTGTGCGGTTCGTGGTCGAGGACGGTGTTGCCACGACCGACGGGCTCGTGGTGGCCACGCCGAGAATGACCCTCGGGGGAGCGGGCCGCATCGACCTCGGGAACGAGGAGATCGACATCGTGTTCACCGGCGACAACCAGTCGAGACTGGCGCCCGCCTTTTCCAAGCCGGTGCGCGTGCACGGCCCCCTCGCCTCGCCGACCGTCACCGCCGGCGTGGCCGGGCAGGTCGGCGAAGCGGCGGTGACATCCGGCGTCATCGCCGGTGGTTACCTGGCGGCCCCGTTTGTCTTTGTCCCGCTAGGCGTTGCCAAGGCCATGGCGCCGCTGCTGAGGGATCGCGGTGAGATCAGCCCCTGCCTGCGGGAAAGCGCCATAGCGGCGCCCGTGAACTGAGCCCGTGACCGGTCCGGAGAAAACCTCATGGCTGCGTCGGGTCTACAGCGCCCGAAGCCGGGAGGAGCTCGCCGCCCACTACGACGCTTGGGCATCGGAGTACGACAGGGACCTGACCTCATGGGGGTATCTCTATCCGGCGCTGGCGGCGGCAATGACCGCCCGATACCTGCGTCCCGGCGATGGCACGTTGCTCGATGCCGCGTGTGGAACCGGAATCGTTGGCCAGATCCTGACCCTTCTCGGCTATACCGACATCGTCGGTATCGACATCTCGGACGCCATGTTGGCCGAGGCTCGCCGCAAGAGAGTCTATCGCGAGGTCAGGAACATGGCGCTGGGTGAGCCGCTCGACTTTCCGGATGACAGGTTCGCTTGCGTACTTGCGATTGGTGTCTTCACCGTAGGCCACGCGCCGCCGGACTCCCTCGACGAGATCCTGCGGGCGACCCGGCCCGGCGGCCACGTGGTTTTCTCGTTGAGCGATCCCGCATACCGGGAAGGAGGCTTCAGGGAGAAAATCGCGGCGCTCGAAGGGTCGGGCCGGTGGTTTCGGCGCGATGAGAGCGATAATACGGCTCCACTCCCCGGGGCGCCGGAGGCGAAGCCCGGACGGATCCTCGTCTACCAGGCCGCGCCGACGTGACCGCGCGGCCGTGGGCCGGAACCTACGGTCCCGGCTCGCGCTTCCGGGCCACGACGAAAGATTCGTCGAGGAACCACAGGCCCCCGTGGCGTCCCACGACCTCGCGGGTCGCGTCCATGTAATCCGAGCGCGTCATCGCCTCGGCGAGGCGCCCGCCGCCGATCTGGGCCACGTAGGTCGCGGCGTTCCAGGCCGCCAGCAGCGTCGAGGTCCCGATGTGCTCGCTCACCTCGGTCGGCATGACGTGGAGCTCGAAGCGAAACAGCGCACGATCGTCGTCGTACGGCAGATACTCCAGGTCTTCCCCCGTGGAGCCCAGCTCTTCGCGCAGGGCCCTGAGGAGCACCCGCCGGGGTGTCTTGAACGGGTCTTCATCGGGCCAGACCTTCCGTATGATATCCATGCCCGGATCCTGGCCCGTGGATTGAATGACGACCATTCGCCCACCCGGCGCAAGCGCCTTGGTCAGCGGTTCGAGCACGTATTTCACCTTTGTCTCGACCGGCATCCGCGCGCGATAGGGCTGTGCCGCAATGACGAGATCGTAAAGCCCCTCGGCATTGCCCTTCCTGGGTATGACAGTGTCCAGCGCGAAGCGATGATCGGCCCGGTAGATGACGAGGACAGAGGGGTTCACGTAGAGAGGATTGCCTGTCTTTTGGCTGGTGCGCACGTCCCACCACTCGGCCAGCTTGGGCTGGAGCGCCCGAATCTGATCGTCGAACTCGTGGGCGGACTGTCCAGCGAGCGCCAGCTCGCACCAGTTGAGCCGGCTCCCGCCGTCCGGGGAACGCGGCCACAGGCCCGCTGCCTCGTAGTAGTACATGTTGGTCATTACCACGACGAGCTGCGGGTGCTCCGCCAGGCGGTCCGGCATTTTTTCGAGGCTGAGGCGAACGTCCTCGAGGCTTATCTCCTTGGCGACGACGAGAAAAGGCACCGTGGGGAACTCGCGATGCAATTGGCGCATCACGCGGGCGAGCACGGTTCCGTCGCCGGTGCCGGCGTCGAAGACGCGAAGCGCCGGCGGCGTCGGCGCTATATCCTGGAACTCCAAGCCGACGCGCTCGGCAATTGCCCACTTCTCGCTGCAAGTGGTGACGAACATCAGGTACTTCTCGCGGTTGTCGAAGAAGCGGAAGTGAGTCGGTGTTTTCTTGCCTTCGGATCCCATCTCATCCTGCCAGGGGGTCGTACGAACGCCCGACCGAGTTGACGTTATGCCGTCCAGGCTATAAGCGAGCCAAGCCGTCACTGCAAACGGGATCTCATGAATAATATGCCTGACGTGGGTCGACTTGAGAGCACACTCGCGGCCGGACACTTGGCCGTGACGGCAGAGGTCACTCCGCCGGCGGCGGCATCGGCGGACCGCCTCCTCGCGAAGGTGCTGGCGCTCAAAGGACGGGTGGACGCGGTCAACGTGACGGACGCCGCGGCGGCGCGGGCGGCGATGTCGAGCCTGGCCGCGGCTGTCATCCTCGCGCGGAACGACATAGAGCCGGTTTTCCAGCTTACCTGCCGTAGCCGCAACCGTATCGCCATTGCCAGCGATCTGATGGGCGCGGCGGCGCTGGATGTCAGGAATGTTCTGGTGCTACGCGGCGACGATCCGACGACCGGCGATCAACCCGAAGCCAGGGCGGTCGACGACCTCGACAGCTGCGGTGTCATCGCGATGGCACGCCGGATGCGGGATGACGGAACCCTGCCGTCCGGCCGCGTGATCGATCCGCCGCCGAGGCTGTTCATCGGCGCCGCGGCGACGCCAACGGATCCGGGAGAGGACGAGGACTGGCTGCCACCGGAGCTCGTGGCGAAGCTCGCAGCCGGTGCGGGGTTCGTACAGACCCAGTTCTGCTTCGACATCGGGATCGCGCGGCGATACATGGCGCGCCTTACCGATGCCGGGCTGAGCGAGCGCGCGTCGATTCTCATGGGCGTCGGACCCATTGCATCGGGCCGCTCGGCCCGGTGGATGCGGGACAACCTCCCTGGAGTCCAGATCCCCGACGCCATCGTCGAACGCCTGGAACGCGCGAGCGACCCCGCGGCGGAGGGCCGCAAAGTCTGTATCGAGCTTATCCAGGCATTACGCGAGGTGGCGGGCGTCGCGGGTGTGCACATCATGGCGCCCCGCCAGAGCGCCGACGCCATGGTATCTGTGATCGAGGACTCGGGTATCCTGAACGGGCGTCCGGTTCCGGGGCCTCGTCCCGCAAACTGAGTGATACCGCGGCGGCTACCGCGATTGGGGGCGCGAACAACATGACAGCCGAAGCCAATACCCTGGAAGGCACGTGGAGCTTCCCGACGACGATATGGTTCGGGGCCGGAAAGATCGCCACGCTGCCGGACGCGTGCCGGGAATTGGGGATCGACAGGCCGATGCTGGTCACCGACCCCGGGCTCGCCGCGTTGCCGATGATCGCCGAGGCGATCGGGCGAAACGAGGCGGCGGGATTGCCCACGATCCTGTTTCAGGACGTCCGTCCCAACCCCGTGCACGCGAACGTCGAGGTGGGCATCGCGGCGTTTCGTCAACACGACCGCGATGGGATCATCGCCGTTGGAGGCGGCAGCGCCCTCGACGTGGGCAAGGTGATCGCCCTTATGGTCGGCCAGACAATGTCGATCTGGGACTTCGTCGATGGCCGCGACGACTGGAGGCGGGCGAACCATGAGGCCATCGTCCCGGTCATCGCGGTTCCAACCACCGCCGGAACAGGCTCGGAGACCGGACGTTCCGGCGTCATCACGGATGAGGCGGCCAAGACCAAGCGGATCATCTTCCACCCGCGGATCATGCCGTCGATCGTCATCTCCGATCCTGAGCTGACGGTCGGCCTGCCGCCCCACATCACGGCGGCCACGGGAATGGACGCTCTCGCTCACTGTCTCGAAGCGTACTGCTCGCCCGTGCCCAACCCGTTCTGCGACGGGGTCGCGCTCGAGGGCATGCGCCTCATCCACACCAACCTGCGCCGGGCGGTGGAGCATGGCGACGACCTCGCCGCGCGGGCGCGGATGCTGGCCGCCGCCTCAATGGGTTCAACGGCTTTCCAGAAGGGACTCGGCGCAATCCACGCGCTGAGCCATCCGGTCGGCGCGCTTTACGACACCCATCACGGCCTCACCAATGCGGTGGTGATGCCGTATGTGCTCGCCTTCAACCGCCCCGCAATCGAGGACGCGCTGGCCCGTGTGGCTGCCTATCTCGGGCTCGATGAGCCGGGATTCGACGGGTTCATGGCCTGGATCCTGGACCTGCGCGAGCGGATCGGCATTCCCCATACCCTGGCGGAACTGGGCGTCGAGGAGGCAAGGCTCGACGTTCTGGCGGCGATGGCGGCCGCCGACACCCTCGCCGATACCAACCCGGTACGGATCGGTGTCGCCGAATGCCGCCGGCTTTACGAGGAATCCATGTCGGGAAGCTGGCCTAGCTAGGCTCAGCGGGCGTGCTCCCGCTTCCGCTCGCCGGTGAACAACAGGCCGAGCGCCGCGCACGCCATAACGATGATCAGGAGGAGGCTCAGCGCGTTGACGACCGGGGTCGTGCCCTCGCGGATCTGGGTGAACATGCGGATCGTCACCGGCGCTTCCGAGCCCACGAGCATGAGCGTGGTATTGAAGTTCTCAAAAGACATGAGAAACGAAATGATTCCCGCGCCGATCATGGCCGGGCGCAGATAGGGCAGCGTAATCGTTCGGACCGCCTCCCATCTCGTGGCGCCGAGGTCCAGTGCGGCTTCTTCCAGTGCCATATCGAACCTTCTGAGCCGTGCCGCGATAACCAGGCTTGCAATGGTGACGATGAACGAGAACTGTCCCAGCACCACGAGCGGCAGTCCCGGTCGCAGCGAATCGATCCGAAATCCGACAGTGTCCTCGAGCGTGTTGGCGATGGTGCTGGAGAACTGAAGGATCGAGACGCCCAGGATCACACCGGGTATGACCAGGGGCCAGAGCATCATCGTGTACAAGACGCTCTTTCCAGGGAACCGTGCCCGCTCCAGCAGGAACGCGTTCACCGTACCCACGGTGACCGACAGTGCGGTTACGGCGACACCAACTTTCAGGCTCGTGCCGACGCTCCCGATCAATCCGTTGTCATGGAAGATTCCGATCCTTCCCGTGGACGACAGGAACCAGTCCAACGTAAAGCCGCGCCATGGCAACGACGGGAATTGGCTGTCGTTGAAGGCGAACACCCCGACGACGACGAGAGGCGCGAAAAGGTAGACGAAGAACACCAGGACGTAGGCGCCATAGCCCAGCTTGAAAGCGCCGGACTGCGGGATCGACCGTATCATCTCTGTTCCCTCAACGTCCCCGCCAGCGTCTGACGCGTGAGCTTCAATCCCGCCCAAACGATCACCGACGACAGCACCAGCAACAGAAAGCCAAAGGCCGACCCCTGCTCCCAGTTGAAGCGGACGATGAACTTCTGAAAGATCTGGTCGGTGAACCAGAGGCTGTTCTTGCCCCCCAGCAGGGCCGGGGTGAGGATGTTCCCCAAGGTGAGCATGAAGACGACGATGCAGCCGGCAACGATACCCGGCATGGCATGGGGGATGATTACCTCGCGCAGAACGGCGAAACCGTTGCCGCCAAGGTCATAGCCGGCTTCCACGAGGCTGTCGTCGAGGCTGTCCAGGACGGTCACGAGGGGCACGACCATGAACAGCATCGAGGTGTAGACGAGGCCGACGATGATCGCCCCATCGTTGCCGAGCAGCTCGATCGGTTCGCCGATCACGCCCATGAACTGGAGCGCGCTGGAAATCAGGCCGGTCTCCCGAAGGATGATCATCCAGCCCAGGGCTCTTATGAGCTCGCTGACCCAGAAGGGCAGCAGCGCAAGCACGAACAGAAGATTCTTGGTTCGCCCGCGCAGCATCTTTGCGATGTAGTAAGCCACGGGGAAGGCGATGATCAATGTGAGCGCCGTGGCCGATATGGAGATCACCGCCGTGCGCGCCAACGTCATCCAATAGATCGGCTCGGCAAAGAACTCGGTATAGTTCCGGAGCCCGATCTCATATACGCGCGGGCCGATTTTTTCCTTCAGCGACAGACCGAAGAGCTGGATATGCGGCACCACGATCAGCAGGCCGATCCACAACAGCGCCGGCGCCAGCATCAGGACAAGGCCGAGGCGCGCCTGATCGCGCCGGGCTTCCTGGCCGGAGGGTAGCCGCACCGCCTCGGCGGTCATGGTGTCTCCTCATTCGCGGCAAAGCAGCTTGAACTCTCCGCGCCCCAGCCCAGGTAGACCCATTCGCCTGTCTTCAGGTCGGCAAAGTGACCGGTTTGTGGCAAAGCGACCGTGATCTTTCCGGCCGCTCCGGCCCGGCTGACCATCACCGTGCTGTTGGCGCCATCGAAGAGCAGGTTCTCAACCGATCCCTCGGCATGATTTGCAAGTCCCTCGAGCTGCTCCGCGCCGCGGCTCAGCGTAATCGCCTCGGGCCTGACGAACACCTCCACCGCATCCCCAACCGACAGGCCGGCGTCCACCTGACCGAGCAGGACCATCCCATCGTCGGTCCTGACACGCACCTGCCCGCCGTTCCGCTCCGCGATGCGTCCGTTCCAGCGATTGCTATTGCCAACGAAGCCGGCAACGAATGCGGTTTGCGGCCGGTAGTAGAGCTCCTGCGGCGTGCCGACCTGCTCGAACCGCCCCCGGTTCATGACCGCCACATGGTCGGACATCACCAGGGCTTCGGACTGGTCGTGGGTGATGTAGACGAAGGTCGTGCCAAGCTTGGCCTGCAGTTGCTTGAGCTCGACCTTCATCTGCTCCCGAAGCTTGAGGTCGAGGGCGCCCAAGGGCTCGTCCAGCAGCAGCAAGGCAGGCTCGAGGATCAGGCACCTGGCGATCGCCACGCGCTGCTTCTGGCCGCCGGACAACTGATCGATGTCCTTGTCTCCCTCCCCGGCAAGTCCTACGCGTTCCAGGATCTGCTCGACCCGCCCGTGGATCTCCCGCTTGGGCAGCCTGCGCCGGCGCAGCCCGTAGCCGATGTTCTGCGCCACCGTCATCATCGGGAACAGCGCCAGGTGCTGAAAAACCATGTTCGCCGGCAGCCGATTGGGCGGAACGCCGCGCATCGACTCGCCTTTGATGAGAATGTCGCCGGCCTCCGGCCGGGTAAATCCGGCGATCATGCGCATCAGGGTGGTCTTGCCGCACCCCGACGGCCCAAGGATCGAAAAGAACGAACCCGGGGAGACGGTGAAGCTCACCTCGTTGACGGCCGTGAAATCGCCGAATCGCTTGACGACCCCGCGGACGTCCAGGTCTGGCGTCTGTGACATGGCGTTACACCGATGGAGCACGCCGCCGGGACAACGGATCTCGGGCGGCCCAGCGCCCTCCTGCGGCGGGGCCGCCCGAGATGGTGGTTAGTTGGCCGCGCGAATCCGGTCGAGGATTCGACCCTCGATATCCTCAAGCCCAGCAGGTACCGTCGGGTACCAGTTGATGTTGTCGATCGCCTCCGGCGGGAAGCTATCGGCGAACTGTGCCTTCAGTTTATCGGACACGAACTGGTCCCCACCCGCCGACGCCGTAAACTGCCCAGAATCCGCCGTGATCTTCGCCGCAATATCGGGCTGCATCACGAAGTTGATCCACTTGTAGGCGGCTTCGTCGTTCTCGCCGCGGGCCGGCAGCACAAACGTGTCGACCCAGCCCAGGGCGCCGGAAGAAGGCGCGACGAACGTCACATCCGGGTTTTCGTTGTTCAGCTGCCAGCCGCCGGTGTCCCAGGCCATCGCCGCCTTCACCTCGCCCGTGCTCATCGCTGCGAGCAGCTGGTCGGTGCCTTCCCAATAGAGCTTCACGTCCGACTTGCAGGCGACGAGGGCCTCGGCAACCTTGTCGAGGATCTCCCTGTATTCGTCGACGTTGCCATACGCCGCGAAAGGATCCATGCCCATCGAGAACGCGAACCCGATGAGCACCGGCCGCTTGAGGCGCATGCTGACCTCGCCGGCGTGCTTGCCGCTGCACAGGTCGGCATAGTCCTTCACGTCCGATGCGACGCTGCGGTCGACCACGAGCCCGCTGGTGCCCCAGACATGCGGGACGCCGTAGACCTCGCCGTCGACTGTCGTGTTTTGCTGGGTGGACTCGAGCAGCGATCCTATGAAAAGGCTGGAGTCGATCTGGCTCAGATCCATCGGCTTGTAGATGCCGAACTCCACCTGTGGTCCCTCGATACGGTCCTGGCTGGGCTGCGCCAGGTCGAACCCGGCGCCACGGGTAGCCCGCAGCTTCGAGATCATCTCCTCGTTGTTGGAGAAGGTGACCTCGACGTCGATGCCGGTCTCTTGCTCGAACTGCGCGACGACCTCGTCGGGCGCATAGCCGGACCAGGTCAACAGGCGCAGCTTCCCCTGCGCCTGGGCGTCCGAGATCCCCGTCACCGCCGCAAAGGCGAAGACCGTGGTCAAAAGCGCCCCCAAAACTCCATTCCGCATTTTCCGATCCTCCCGTCACATGTCCTTGTGTGCCCGCG
Organism: Alphaproteobacteria bacterium; assembly: GCA_046759605.1. Classification (GTDB taxonomy): domain Bacteria; phylum Pseudomonadota; class Alphaproteobacteria; order UBA6615; family UBA6615; genus JBHICL01. The sequence continues at coordinate 8,689 of JBHICL010000017.1, forward strand.
CCGCCGAGACAGCCGCAGTAAATAGCGACCCGCAGCAACGGTTTATGAGCAGCTTCTCCAGACCCAATCTCAACCACAGGAACCGCTCGAAGGCAAGTCGCTTGGCCGGTAATGCATCGAGGGAGGGCTTCGGAATTCTCTCTGCACCACTTGCAAAACGGGTAATACAAGTGCGATAATCAACGTGAGAGGGTACCAGGCTGGAGGTGGGCATGTTCCGCTGGCTGTTGTCAGGCGTGCTCGCATTCGCTGCGCCCGCGTTGGCGTCCGCTGAGGAGATACATAGTCCCCACTGCCTTCGCGGGTGTCCCGCCGGGGGGCCGCCGACGAACGACGTGATCGTTCGCGAAATCTATGTGTTGAGCTCGAACGATGAGACCAAGTTCGCCGACTGGGTCGCTTATCGGCTGACGGCCGAGACGATGGCGGGATCCGAGGACGAGCGCAATTTCAAGAAGGACCCGCTCCTCGCCCGCGACGAGACGCTTGAAAGAGCGGATTACACGGGCGCGCACGACCAGCTCGGGACCGACCGCGGCCATCAGGCGCCGCTGGCGGACTTCACCGGCACCGACCATTGGCGCGACACCAACTTCCTCTCCAACATCACGCCTCAGAGCAGCGACCTCAACCAGGGCTCCTGGAAACGCCTGGAGGAGGCCGTTCGAGACCTCGTGACCGCGCACGGGCACGCCACCGTCTTCGTCATGACGGGCACGCTCTATGAACGGGTCATGCCGTCCCTGCCCGGCGCGGACGAGGACCATCGGATCCCCAGCGGCTACTGGAAGGTGGTGTCCGTGCCGGCGGACGCTCGCGTCGAGGTCGCGGGCTTCGTGTTCGACCAGGACACCGCCTTCGACGCCGACTTCTGCGATCACCTGGTGCTCGTCCGCGAAATCGAAGACCGCGCGGAGCTGGATTTTTTCCACGCCGTTTCGCAGAGCCGACAGGATGCGATCGAGACCGAGCCGGGCGGGCTGAGCCAGGACCTCGGCTGTCCGAGCTAAGAGGCACACGAACAGCAAGAAATCGTTGACCGCGGGGAAGCCCCTCTGTACTAGGCGCGCAAAACAAGCGCGCCGCGCGACAGGGGGGAAAGCGATGGCCGTTCTTACGACCACCATCGGGGCCTATCCGAAGCCGGATTTCATACCGGTGCCTGACTGGTTCGGAAATGCCGACGGGACAGCCCGTCATCCGACGACGGGCTATCTGGAGGCGTTGGCGCGGATGGGCGAGGAGGGGGAGTCGCTTTTTGCCCGCGGCACCCGGCAGGTCATGGAAGACCAGGTGGGCGCCGGCATAGACATTCCCACCGATGGCGAGATCCGCCGCGAGAACTACATCCACTACCACTGCCGCCATATCGACGGCATCGACTTCGACACCCTTGCGTCCACGACCATGCGCGGCCATTACGCCGCCGCGCTTCCGACCATCACCGGACCTGTGAAGGCGCGCGATCACCTCCTCGCCGACGACTGGAGGCTCGCCCAGTCCTTCACCGATCGCCCCGTGAAGATCACCTTGCCCGGCCCCATGACCATCGCCGACACCACCGCCAACGCTTATTACGACGACGAGGAGGAGCTCGGCGCGGACCTGGCCCGGGCCGTGAATGCCGAGGTTCTCTCCCTGGCCCAGGCCGGCTGCACCTGGATCCAGGTGGATGAGCCGGTCCTGGTACGGAAGCCGGACGTGGCATTGCGTTACGGCATCCGGCACCTCGACGCCTGCTTCGACGGCGTGCCGGCGCACGTCAACCGCGCCATGCATATGTGCTGCGGCTATCCCGACAAGCTCGACAACGAGAACTATCCCAAGGCGGACCCGGAGGTCTACCTGGAGGTGGCCGAGGCGGTGGACAACACCTCGATCCACGCCGTCTCCATCGAGGATGCCCATCGTCGCAACGACCTGAGCCTCCTCGACCTGTTCCGCAACACCAGGGTCATCATCGGTCTCGTCGCCATCGCCCGGAGCCGGGTCGAGCCGGTGGACGAGATCCGGTCCCGGCTGGACGCCGTCCTCGCGCACGTTCCCGCCGATCGCCTGATCGCGGCGCCGGACTGCGGTCTCGGGCTCCTGGGGCGCGACCTGGCGCTGAGGAAGCTGGAGAACCTCAGCGAGGCGGCGCGCTGTGTCTAGGGAACAGGGCGACCGCTACGATCAGACCGGCATGCGCGGCAGCACCAGTCCCTGGATCCAGTTGCGGACTTCGGCCTGACGGATGTCGTCGTTCATGACGTCCTCGTCGACGCCCAGAAGCCAGGCGATGTCCCTTCGGCTCGGGTCCTGGTGCAACGACTCCAAGAGATCGACGTAGCGCTGGGCCGCGTCGAGGTCACGAAAGAAACCCATGTGCGTCAGCCGTTGGCGCCGGCAGTAGCATAGCCGCGCGAACTCATGGAGGTCGTACTCCGGGTGATATTGGAGGCCCCAGAAGACGCCGCCCTCGTACGTGACGCCAACCGCCTGGACATTGGTGAAATCGTTCGAGGCGAGGAGCTGGGCGCCAGGCGGCAGGTGCGTCACCTCATCCTCGTGGCTGATGAAGGCATCGAAGACGCTCTTCTTGCCGGCATAGAGGGGATGGGCCCGCCCTTCCGGCGTCAGCTGGATCTTGCGGGCGAGTCCCATCTCGCGGCCCTTCGGGTTGGGGGCGCACCGACCTCCGGCCGCCACGGCGGCGATCTGGGCGGCCCAGCAGCTGCCAAAGCTGGGGACGCCCGCCGCATACGCGGCCCTGGCGAACTCGATCTGGGCGACGACCTTCGGATCCTCGGCGAAGATGGTGAGGCTCGAGCCGGTCCAGGCGATGCCATCGTATTGCTCGATTGCGGCGCCCCGCGGGAGGCTGGCGTCCGGATCGGCGGGGTAGACGATGTCCACCGCCGCGCCGGGTGCGTGCTTTTTCAGCATCCGGGCATAGAGCTCCCCGGCTGGTGTGGCGCCGCCGTCGCTGAGCTCGTCCCGCCCCTCCCTGGAATAGCCGTCGACGACAAGAAAACGTGGATCGCGCCCCATAACTCTTCTCCTTAGCCGGCCGCCAATCGATCGATGATGGCCGGCAGGTCCCGATGATGCTCGCAGATCGCGTCCGCCGTGGTGGCGTCCCTGTCATCCGCGCGCGATGCCGTGAACAGCACTGCCTTCGCCCCCAGCGCCTGGGGACCTTTGACGTCGTTGTGGTCGCGGTCGCCGATATGGACGAGCTCGCTTACGTGGACGCCGAGCTCGTCGGCGGCGGTCTCGAACATCGACCGATGCGGCTTGGAGCGGCCCACCTCGTCCGAGAACGCGAACGCCTTGAAGTATCTCTTGAGGCCGTGCTTTTCCAGGATCGCTCGCAGCGCGGTTCCAGGCGTGACGATGGCGTCGGAGACGACCGCAAGCTCGTAGCGGTCGGACAGAGCCGCAAGCGCCTCGCCGATGCCGTCGACCGGGTCCGGCGGCACCTCCACTTCCATGCGTGCGGTGTCGGCAACCAGCCCCGCGAGCGTGTCGTCCGGCAGGCGGCGGCCGAGGCCCGTGAGCACGACCCGTAGCCGCTGCTCGAGGGTCCAGTTGATGTGGCTCTCCTTCCACGTCACGTTGAAGCCGGCGTCGGCGACGTCGTAGGCCAGTGCGACGGTATCCGGATCGATGGGCTCGATCGCGTTGAGCGCTTGCCACACCAGATGGCGGCGCTCCGCGCGCTTGCTTCTGAGCCCCAGCTTCTGCCGCTTGGGCTCGTCGGAGTCGTCGTGGACGATGGTGTCCCAGAGATCGAACGTGACTGCGCGTATGGGCATTGCCGGTAAATCGCCGTGGGGCTGATGCAAGCGGGGCGGTCAGATGGTCGTCCGCAGATGATAGGACTTGGGGCGGGTCAGAACCTCATAGCCGATCCTGGAGAGCGCGCAGCCGCGCCCTGAATGCTTGACTCCGGTCCAGGCGAGCGCGGGATCCAGGTAGTCGCACCGGTTCATGAACCAGGTGCCCGTGTCAACACGGTCGCCGATGGCGATCGCCGCCTCCGCGTCCGCGGTCCAGACAGAGGCGGTGAGGCCGTACTCGCTGTCGTTCATCAGTCGGATCGCCTCCTCATCCGAGCCGACGGCCATGATCCCGACCACGGGTCCGAAGCTCTCCTCCGTCATGACGCGCATTGAATGGTCCACGTCCACCAGCGTCTGGGGCGCCAGGTAGGGCGTTCCCGGCTCATCCCTGGGGAACGCGCTCGTGTCGATCAACGGCCGGGCGCCTTGGGAAACCGCCTCCTCGATCTGCGCGCGCACGAAGTCCGCGGCGGAGGTCCGGACCATTGGTCCGAGGGTCGTCTCGCGATCCAGGGGGTCGCCCAGCCGGTACTGGCGTGTGAGATCGGCGAAGCCATCCACGAACCCGTCGTAGATGCTCTCATGAACGTAAATGCGCTCGATGCCGCAGCAGGACTGGCCCGAGTTGAAGAACGCGCCGTCCACGAGACCTTCGATGCTGTGCTCGAGGTTCGCGTCGGCGCGCACATAGGCGGGATCCTTGCCGCCCAGCTCCAGGCCCACGCCGATGAACCGCCCCGCCGCCGCGCGTTCGACGGTCCCGCCGGCAGGCACCGAACCCGTGAAGGCGACGAAGGCGATCTCGGGGGACCCGATCACACGGGACGCATCCTCGTGCGTGAGGTGCAGCGCCTGAAAGACGCCGCCCGGCAGGCCGGCCGAGGCAAATGCCTCGGCAAAGCGCTCGGCGCACAGCGGGGTCTGCGAGGCGTGCTTGAGGATCACGGCGTTCCCCGCCATCACCGCCGGCATGATGGAGTTGACCGCCGTCAGGTATGGATAGTTCCAGGGCGCGATCGTGAGGACCACGCCCAGGGGGGCGCGCCTGATGAAGCGGGTGAACCCTTCTTTCTCTCCGACTTCCAGGTCGGCCAGGACGTCGCCGGCGATCGATATCATGTGGCGGGCCCGCTCCTCGAGGCCGCGGACCTCGCCCGGTCCGTACCGGACCGGGCGGCCCATCTGCCAGGCAAGCTCCTCGGCGATCTCCTGGGCCCGGTCCACGAAGACGTCGACCGCGCGCCGGCAGATGGCGGCGCGTTCCGCAACCGGAACAAGCGCCCACGCGGCCTGGGCCTCCGTGGCCCTGGTCAGGGCGGCGGTAATCTCCTCCGGAGTTGCATAGGGTCGCTCCACGTAAACGCGGCCGTCCACGGGGCTGATGGTTTGAAATGTGCTGGGCATCGTTTCCTTGCGCTCGCCTAGGACTTCACGCGTTCCATGCGGGGATCATAGAGCGGGCCCAGGTGCAGCGCGCACGGGACCCGCTCGCAGGCGACCTCGAGCTCGTAGCGGCCGGAGCGCAGGAAGTCCCAGTCCACCCCCTCCTCGTTACGCACGTAACCGTAGCCAATATTCGCGGCCACGGTATAGCCCCAGCCGGCACTGGTGAGCCAGCCCACGGGCTCGCCCTCGCGCAGGATGGTCTCGCGGCCGAGCAGCACGACCTCGGGATCGTTCACCGTGAAGCAGGCCAGTCGTTTGGCGAGGGGCCTGGCGCTGATCCCGGCGGCGGCCTCGCGTCCGAGAAAGGGGATGTTCGTTCGGAGCTTCACCGCCCACCCGAGCCCGGCCTCGAACGGGGACTCGTCCGGCGTTATATCGGCGCCCCAGACCCGGTAGCCCTTCTCGAGGCGCAGGGATTCGATGGCGCGATAGCCGGCGTTGATAAGCCCCATGTCGGCTCCGGCGGTCATCAGGGCGTCGTAGACCCGGCCCGCTTCCTCGATGGGCATATGCAGCTCCCAACCCAGCTCGCCCACGAACGTGACGCGCAGCGCCCGCACCGGCGTCCCATCCACATGGATCTCACGGCAGGTGGCGAAGGGAAAGCCGTCGTTCGAGAGGTCGTCGCGGCTCACCCGCGCGAGGATCTCGCGCGCCCGCGGTCCCATGAGTGCGAGCGTGCCCCACTCCTCGGTGACGTCGACCAGCTCCACCTCCGAGCCCGGCGGGATGTTCTGGCGGATCCAGGCGACGTCATGAGTCCGGAACCCGGTCCCCGAGACGATGTAGTAAGCGTCCCCGGCAATGCGGCCGACCGTGAGGTCGCACTCGATCCCGGCCCGGCTGTTGAGCATTTGGGTGTAGACCAGGCTGCCGACCCCCTTCGCGACGTCGTTGGCGCAGATCCAGGAAAGCGCTTGCTCCGCGCCCTTGCCGCGGAGAATGAATTTGGCGAAGGAGCTTTGATCGAAAAGCGCCGCGGCTTCTCGCGCCGCCCGATGTTCCCGCCCCGTATCCTCGAACCAGTTTTGCCGTTCGAAGGCGTAGACATCCCTGGGCTCACCGCCGTCGCGCGCGAACCAGTTGGGCCGTTCCCATCCGAGCTTGGAGCCGAAGCAGGCGCCCTCAGCCCCGAGACGCGCGTACAGCGGCGAGGTGAGCAGGGGCCGGCCGCTCGCGTACTCCTCGTGGGGCCAGGCGATGGTGTAGTGCTTGCCGTAGGCCTCGAGGGTGCGCGCCCGGGTCCAATCGTCGTCCTGGTGCACCCGGGAGAAACGGCGGATGTCGACGACCCACAGGTTCATCGGCTGCTCACCGCCGATCACCCACTCGGCCAGCGCCTTGCCGGCGCCCCCGGCCGACGCGATACCGAAGGCGTTGAAACCGGCGCCCACGAAGTAGTTCCGCACCTCCGGCGCCTCGCCGAGAATGAAGTTCCCATCCGGGGTGAAGGATTCGGGGCCATTGATGAGATCGCGCACTCCTGCCGTCTCGAGCGCCGGCACGCGGACGAGGGCCTGCTCCATGAGCTGCTGGAAATGGTCCCAGTCGGCATCCAGCAGCGTGAACTCGAACCCTCGGGGGATGCCGTCGGTGGCCCATGGCTTGGGGTCCGGTTCGTAACCGCCCATGACCAGGCCGCCCACTTCCTCTTTGAAGTAGATCAGCCGGTCCGGGTCGCGCAGCGTCGGCAGGTCGCTGGCAACGCCGTCGATGGGTTCCGTCACCATGTACTGGTGCTGCACCGACTGGAGCGGCACCGAGACGCCGGCCATGCGGCCCACCTCTTTCGCCCATTGTCCGGCGCAGTTGACGAGCTTCTCGCACGCGATATCGCCTTCGGGCGTCCGCACCCCGGCCACCCGCCCGTCCTCGACCCGAACGCCCTCGACAGGCACGCCCTCGAGGATACGCACCCCTTGCATGCGGGCGCCCCTGGCCAGCGAAGCGGTGATGTCCGACGGGTTGGCCTGGCCATCGGTGGGCAGGAACGCCGCGCCAACGAGGTCCGATGTGTCCATGAGAGGCCATAGCTCCCGGGCCTCTCCCGGCGTAAGCAGTTCCATCTCCAGGCCGAAGCTATGGGCGGTGGTGGTCTGGCGCCTGATCTCGGTCCAGCGCTCCCGGCTCGTCGCGAGCCTCAGGCCGCCGTTCATCTTCCACCCCGTCTCCAGACCGGTCTCGGTGGCGAGACGCTGGTAGAGCTCGACGCTGTATTTCAGGATGCGCGTGATATTAGCCGAGGTGCGGAGCTGGCCCACGAGCCCGGCGGCATGGAACGTGCTCCCGCAGGTCAGCTTGCCCCGCTCCAGAAGGACGACGTCCTTCTTTCCCTCCCGCGCCAGGTGATAGGCGGTACTGCACCCGATGATGCCGCCGCCGACGATGACGATCTCGGCGTGGGTCGGAACGGAGGAACTCATGGTCCCTCCCGTTCGACTTGCTCCCAGGTTTTCCGCACCAGGTCCTTCATCATCAGCGCTTCCTCCCTGTCAGACCTGGTCGATCTCGAGCGCCTGACGCACCTCATTGTACGCCCGATCGAACCGGCGGAGATTCTCCGCAGTATAGCCCTCGTAATCGAAGTCCAGTTGCGAGTGGATCTCCGAAACCATGCTCCACATGGCCTCGCGCAGGAGCGAGGCGCACTTCATGGCGTTGTAACTGCGCCAAAGGCCGTCCGTGATCCGGCGGTCGAAATAGTTCTCGAGCAGCCACCGTTCTCGCGGCTCGGTCAGCTCGTTGTTGGACGCCAGGTTGGCGAGATCGAAAAGGGCGCTGTTGAAACCCGCGTAGTCCCAGTCGATCAGCCACAGCCGGCGGCCATCGTCCATGAAGTTCGCTGCCAAGAGGTCGTTGTGACAGAACGTGGGCTCGATCGGCCCGACGGCCCGTTCGAGCGCCTCGGCGGCGTCGAGCAGCCTGGGCACCTCCGGCGCCATCCGGCTGCCGTCTTGGTTCAAACGGTGTCCGTAGTCCCGGATGACGTGGAACACCCAGAAGACGAGAACCGGTCCCCGCAGGTGGCGCGGCACCTCCCGGTGACAGCGTTGGACGAGGGCGAGGACGCGTTCCAGATTGTCGCGAACGTCCGGCGCCTCGAAGGTCTTGCCGGCGATGAAGCGAGAGACGATGGCCCCCGGCTCGGCGTACACCACCTCCGGCGAGAGGCCGGCCGCGTGCGCGGCCAGGCATGCCTGGGACACGTTGAACTGCAGGACGTGGTGGACGGGGATGTCGCCCGCGATGCGGACGACGTATTTCTCTCCCGCGTCCTCGACGGTGAAGTTCGCGTTCGTGATCCCGCCGGCAAGCGGCTGGGGCTCGACCGTGCCACGCCAGAACGGAAGGCCTGCGGCGCGAGCCCGCGGGTCGCCGGCTCCCTCGGGTTCGGTCACGGCCGCCGCAATGGAATGGACAGGTAGACGCCGAACTCGTCGACGAAGTCGCAGCTTATGCGCGCATGGACGCGCCCCTGCTTGTCATCGAAGCTCGCCTTCTCGGCCAGGGGGAAGACCGCCTCGTGCCAAATGCCGGGATGGATGTTCACACCGAACGTGCCGTCGCAGTAGAACGCGACGAAGTGCTCGGGGCGCACGTCGTCGCCGGGCAACGCCAGCGGCATGACGAACGGCTCCCGATTCCTCGGGAAGAACACTTGCCCACCGTCCGGATGGTAGTTCGCGTGGCGGATGAGGACGCTCGGGCGAGCGCCCTTGACGACCGCGTCGGCGCCCCGGCCGAGCACGTAGTCGCCCCCCACGGCTGTGTTGCGGCCGCGAAGGATGTCGCCTTCCCACCAGACCTCGAAACGTCCCTCGGTCACTCCGCCTTCGTTGCCCGTGCCCGGATCCACCGGCCGCCATCCCTGGGCGGGCCAGGTGACGATCTCCACCTCGGCCCGGTCGAAGGATCGTTCGATACGGCCGTACGGGGTGAAGTTTTCCGGCGTCGCCTCGACCAGGGGAACCTCGACCGGGGGCTTGTCGGCGCTCCCGGTCCCTGGAGGCGGCTCGTCGGGGGTATTGGTGGATCGCGCGCTCATTCGCCGCTCCTTACGACTTTCGATCTCGCGAGTTTGCGAGCCGTTTGGCCGGTAATCAATTCCATA
>JBHICL010000018.1:0-17672 GCA_046759605.1 Alphaproteobacteria bacterium
CCCCGGTGGGCCACGAAAATCTCCGGCCGGATGGGAGAGGCCTTCGGAACAGGCCTCATCGTTCTCGGTGTGCTGAACATTCTCGTGGGCAACTTCGTGGGTGGAATGTGGTGGTTCCTCATCGGGATGTTCGTCCGCGCGGCTGCCAGCTCCTCCTACTATCAGGTTCTCACGCGACGCGTATTCGAAGGCGAGCCGGTGCGCCGCTTCATGACGCCGGATCCGGTAACGGTGCGGCCGGGTGCCACGCTCGAGGAACTCGTGGAGGACTACATCTACGGATATCACCACCAGCTCTTCCCCGTCATGGAGGATGGAAGGCTGATCGGCTGCGTCGGCACGCCCCAGGTCAAGGCCGTGCCTAGGGACCAGTGGGATGTACGGACCGTCGGACAGGTCTTGGCGCCCTGCTCGGGAGAGAACACGATCGACCCCGAAACCGACGCCGTCAAGGCGCTCGGGCTCATGCGGCGAGGTGGGCAAAGCCGGTTGCTGGTGGCGCGGGATGGGCAGCTCCTGGGCATCGTTACCCTGAGGGACATGCTGGATCTCCTATCGCTGAAGATGGACCTCGAAGGGCTCGAATAGCCGCTCGCCCCATTGATCTGGCTCAATCACCGGACTCGCGCGTGCTCGGTACCGTCGCGTCGTCATCCCGTCATATCGAGAGGCAAGCCATGCTCGCCGCCATTGCGATCGCCGTCACCCTGGCTCTCGGACTCTTCGTGGCGCCGCAGCAGATTCGCACGGACCACCCCGCGCGGGGGCACGCTCTCGCCGAGCGCTGGTGCGCGGACTGCCACCGTGTCTCCCCGCGGCAGGAGGCGACAAGGTACGCCGGAGCACCAAGCTTCATGGCGGTCGCGGCGCGCCCGGAGGTGGACGCCGACTATCTCACGCGTTTCATGGCCGAGGTGCACGTGCAAATGCCGACGTACCGTCTGTTCCCCGACGAGCAAAAAGACGTCATGATCTACCTGCTGTCGCTAAGGTCGTCGGAAGCCGCAGCGGAGGAGCAGCGGGGAACGCACTAGCTCTCGACTGCTGCCTTCTTGCAAACTGCGATCGCTTGATTGGGATCAATGCGCGGTCCTGATTGGTGACCAAGGCTTCCGCGGCATTTCGCAGCACACGGGGTTCCAGTTGGACCGGTTGGCGGAACGCGAGGACCTGGCGCACGTGAGCGAGATCGACGCTTCGGATAAGCACGCCGGTCCGGCGCGGCCGGAAGGCCCCAAGGTCCTGCAGATCGTCGATCAGCTGGCCCGGGAGCTGCATCCTCATCGCAGCGCGGTACGCGCGGAGCTTGACAGCAGGCTGGACCGCGACCTCGGGTTCGACAGCCTGGGTCGGGTCGAGCTTCTTTACAGGCTGGAACGCGCGTTCTCGGTCCGGCTGCCGGAGGGCCTGCTCGGCGAGGCGGAAACGCCCCGCGACCTGCTGGCCGCCGTTCTGCGCGGCGAAGCCGAGGCCCGACCTCCCGGTGCGGCGCCGATGCGGCTCACCCACCTGGAGGCGGCCGAAGTCGCACCCGGCGCCGTCCCCACCCTGACAGGCGTGCTCGAATGGCACGTGGACCGGCACCCCGACCGGCCACACGTCGTCCTGGCCGATGGGCCGACCATCACGTACGCGGAACTCGATCGGGCGGCGCGTGCGGTGGCCGAGGGCCTGAGACATCGAGGCCTGGAGCCGGGCGAGCGGGTGGCCATCATGCTCCCTACGGGGGCCTCGTTCTTCCAGGGGTTCTTTGGCGTTCTATACGCGGGAGGGGTCCCGGTGCCGCTCTACCCCCCCATGCGCCGCTCGCAGATCGAGGAGCATCTTCGCCGGCAGGCCGTCATTCTGAGAAACGCCGAGGCGACGGTCCTGATAGCGGAGGCGGAGGCGCATCGGCTAACCGCGCTGTTGAAGACCCAGGTCCCATCCCTCGGGTGGATCGCGACGGTGGAGGAGCTCACGGTCCCCGACTCCCAGGGCGCAGGCCCCCCATCCGCCGCCGTTGCGGACGAAATCGCGCTCATCCAATACACCTCGGGAAGCACTGGCAGCCCGAAGGGCGTCGTGCTCACCCACGCCAACCTTCTCGCCAATATCCGGGCGATGGGCCAGGCAATGAACGCATCGCCCGACGATGTCTTTGTGAGCTGGCTGCCGCTCTATCACGACATGGGACTCATCGGCGCATGGTTGGGCAGCCTGTACTACGCGGCCCCCGCGGTCATCATGCCAGCGCTGCGTTTCCTTGCGCGCCCGGAACGTTGGCTTTGGGCCATTCATCAGCATCGGGCGACCCTCTCCGCCGCGCCGAACTTCGGCTTCGAGCTGTGTCTCGCCAAGATCGACGACGCGGCCGTCGATGGGCTGGACCTGGGGAGCCTGCGCATGGTGGCCAATGGGGCGGAGCCCGTAAGCGCCGAGACGGTGCGCCGCTTCACCGCCCGCTTTGCGAGGTATGGCTTCCGGCCGGAGACGATGGCTCCGGTGTACGGGCTGGCGGAGAACTCGGTGGGTCTCGCTTTTCCGCCGACCGGTCGACGTCCCCAGATCGACAGGATCGAGCGTACGGCTCTCACATCGCGGGGCGTAGCGGTCCCGGCACGGGCCGATGATCCCACGGCGCTCGAGTTCGTCGGGTGTGGGTTCCCTCTGCCCGGAAACGAGATACGCATCGTCGACGCCACTGGCCGCGAGGTCGGCGAGCGGCACCAGGGCCGGCTGCAGTTCCGCGGACCCTCCGCGACGAGCGGCTATTTCAGGGACGCGCTCAGGACGCGGGAACTGTTCCAGGGCACGTGGCTGGACAGCGGCGATCTGGCCTACATCGCCGGCGGCGAGGTCTTCGTGACCGGGCGTCGCAAGGACATCATCATTCGCGCGGGACGGAACATCTATCCGCAGGAGGTGGAAGACACCCTTGGCAGGATCGAGGGAGTGCGCCGGGGCTGCGTCGCCGTCTTCGGCAGCGCCGATCCAGCCTCAGGGACCGAGCGTGTCGTCGTCCTGGCGGAGACGCGCAGAACGGACGCCGGTGCGCGCCGGGAGCTCGAGCGTCGCATCGAGGAGATCACGACGGACCTGCTCGAAACCCCGCCCGACGACATTGTCCTGGCCCCGCCGCGCACGGTTCCCAAGACGTCGAGCGGGAAGATCCGCCGGACCGCGGCCCGTGAGATCTATGAGAAGAGCCAGGTGGGCGCGCGGCCCCATGGGCTGTGGTGGCAGATCGCGAGGCTGACCCTTGCGGGCCTGTGGCCAGAGGCGCGACGCGGCATGCGCGCGACTTCGAGCCTTGTTTACGCCGGCTATTGGTGGGCGGCGGTCGCCCTCGTCTGTGCCGTCGCGTGGCCCCTGGTCGTGGTGTTGCCTCGTCGGTCGTGGCGTTGGCGCGTCCTGCGCGGCGCCTGCCGGGTCGCGCTGCAGCTGACCCGAACGCCTGTCGAAGTCGTGGGGCTCCGGGATCTGCCGCCGGACTCCACGGTCCTGGTCGCGAACCACTCGAGTTATGTGGACAGCATCGTGCTCGTTGCCGTCTTGCCCGGTGAGATGGTGTTCGTGGCGAAGAAAGAGCTGCTGAGACAGTTCTTCGCGGGCCTCTTCCTTCGCCGCATAGAAACATTGTTTGTCGAAAGAATGGATCCCGAGGAGGGCCTGGAAGACGCTGAGAGAGCGTTGGCCAAGGCACGTGCGGGACGGCGTCTCGCGTTCTATCCGGAAGGGACACTGGGTCGCGCGCCCGGCTTGCTGCCGTTCCATCTCGGTGCATTCACGGTTGCGGTTCAATCGGGCCTGCCGGTCACGCCCGTTACTCTCAAGGGAACGCGATCGATCCTGCGCGCGGGGCAATGGTTTCCGCGCCGGGGCCGCGTGGAGGTTCGTATCGCAAAGCCGGTCGGCGCACGGGGGAGCGATTTCGGCGCGGCCGTCGCTCTACGCGATACCGTCAGGGCCGAGATGCTCCGCGCGTGCGGCGAGCCGGACCTGGACCGGTAGCTTCATGACGACGCTGGCACCTTGACGGGGAGGGCATACGACCCAATGGGTGAATGGAACGTCGTCGCCACGGTGAACAGCCGGCAGTTCGTCCGCGCGTGCCGGCTCCTGGAGCAGTACGGCAGAGTGGAACGAACGGACTACTACAACGTTTTGGTCATGAGCGTGGACGACATGACCGAATTCCTCGCCAGGCTGGAAGAGCTGACGGCTCACGTACCCGATGTCCTGGACGTTGTCTCCCGCGTCGTGCCGGTCGCCACGTCGTTCGACTTTCAGACCGCCGAGGAATTCGAGGCAAGGGCGCCTCAGGCGATCTTGAGGTGGACCTCGGAGCTGGCCGGGAAATCCTTCCATGTCCGCCTCCATCGCCGCGGCTTCAAGCACAAGCTGTCCAGCCAGCAGGAGGAGCGTCTTCTCGACGGGACTCTCGTAAGTGCGCTGGAAGCCGCCGGAACGCCGGGGTTCATCTCGTTTGACGATCCCGACGCGATCATCGACGTGGAGATCGTAGGACACCGGGCCGGGATGTCCTGCTGGACACGGGACGACCTGCGCCGTTACCCCTTTCTGAAACTCGACTAGCTCGCGGTTCCGAGGAAGCTCGAGAGAGCTCAGCCGCCTCTGAAGCGAGGGTTGATCCTGGTCAAGGACGGGCCGAACCATACCATTAGTCTTGCGACTGCCCCCTGGCATGCCAGCACCACGGTACGCAGCTGTGTCCGGCAACGAGCTGATTTTGGACGAGGTAAGAGCCGCTCTTCACAGCGAGCCCAGGTTCGGGCCTCACGGGCGGGTCGAGCTCGAGTTCGACGACGGAACGCTGACAATCGAAGGAGAAGTCGCCAATATCGCAGTCAAGAAACGGTTGCTCGAAAGGGCGGCAGCGCATCCGGCGGTCGTCGGTATCATAGACCGGCTCCATGTAAAGCCGGCGCAGCGCATGGGAGACAAGCAGGTCCGCGACCTCGTTTCAAGAGCGCTCCTCGAGGAAGCCGCACTCGCCGAAATCACGCTGCGCGCGCAGGTCAAGAACGAAACCCGGACGCTCCGGGAGCCCTTGGAAAGCCGTGGGGAGATCACCGTCGAGACCGAGGACGGTGTGGTGACGCTTCTTGGTGACGCGCCGAGCCTCGCCCACAAGCGGCTCGCCGGCGTGCTCGCCTGGTGGGTGCCCGGCAGCGTGGATGTGGTCAACGGCCTCGGTGTCCTGGCTCCCGAAAGGGAGCTGGATGCGGAGATTACCGATGTGGTGCGTATGGTGCTCGAGAAGGATCCGTTCGTGAACGCGAGCCAGATCCGCGTGCTGACCCAGAACGCGGTCGTGATCCTCCACGGCCTCGTGCCAACCGAGTCCGAACGAGAGATGGCGGAGTTCGACGCCTGGTACGTGTTCGGCGTGGACAACGTCGAGAACAAGATCCGTGTCGCGCCTGTCGAGGCCACCGGCCGCTACGGGTGACCGCATCGCCTGTCCGCGCCGACGACCGGGAGGTTCAAATGAAGCAAAGAGGCATCTCGCCGCCCCGGCAACGCAAGGATCGCCTGATCCGTGAACGGGTCCACGATCCATACAAGACCCGGCTAAAGCTTCCCGAGCCCACTGTCTGCCCCGAGTGTGGCGCCGTGTTTCATGAGGGAAGATGGCGCTGGGGCCCCCGGCCCGCGGCGGCGCACGAGCAGCTGTGTCAAGCCTGCCGGCGGATCAAGGATAGGATGCCGGCCGGCTTCTTGACTCTGCGCGGCAGCTTCATTCGGGCCCATGAGAAGGAGCTCCTCCGCCTCGCCCGTCACCAGGAGGACCTGGAAAAGGCCGAGCACCCCCTCCATCGCATCATCGCGATAGAGCAGGATGATGAAGCCATCGTGATCACGACGACCGACATTCATCTTCCCCGGCGCATTGGCGAAGCGCTGCGCCGCGCGTTTCACGGCGAGCTGAGCTTTCATTACGAGGAGGGGGAGTACTTTATCCGGGTCAATTTCACCCGAGATGACTGACGCGATCCGTCCATCGCCTCCTCCGAGGCGCACGCCGGGGTTCGATGTCGAATCCCGGCCTATTGAAATGTTCGGCCTATGTTCCTATATAGTCATATAAACCGGTGACGGCTTGGGAACACCGGATCTTTCCCGAAAAGACTGCCCTGACCCAACCCGGAGCGGGCGCTGCCCGGCGGTCGGCGCGTCAGAGAGAGAGGAGTGCTGAGAGAATTGGAAACGCGACAGTTCACACCCGACGAGAACCTGGGACGCTACATCCTCGAGACCCGGAGATTCCCGCTTCTGAGCGTCGAGCAGGAGCGCGATTATGCACGCCGCTGGCGTGACGGAAATGATCCGGAGGCCCTGAGGCAGCTCGTTGGAAGCCACCTGCGCCTGGTCATCAAGATGGCCCGCGGCTTGAGCGGCTATGGCGTGCCGATGGGCGATCTTATCTCCCAGGGCAATCTCGGCCTCATGCAGGCCGCGGAGAAGTTCGACCCTGACCGGGGCGTCCGCTTTGCCACCTACGCCGCCTGGTGGATCCGTGCGGCGATGCAGGAGTACGTCGTCCGCTCGCGGTCCCTCGTGCGGATGGGAACGACGGCCGCGCAAAAGAAGCTGTATTTCAATCTGAGCCGGCTCAAGGGAAAGCTGCATGTGTACGGCGATGGCGAGCTTTCGCCCGAAACGGCGGGCGCTATCGCCCAGGAGCTTCGCGTTCCGGAAGCCGACGTCCTGGAAATGAACCGCCGCCTGGTGGCTCAGGACAGCTCGCTGAACGCAGTCATCGACGACAACCGGGAGGAACAATGGCAGGACGCGCTCCCGGACCCCACGCCACACCCGGAGAATCTCTATGCGGAGACGGAAGAGCTTTGCAAGCGGCGCGAGTTGATGGCTGGCGCTATGGAGACGCTGACAGACCGGGAACGCCGCATTCTGAGCGAACGCAAGCTTAAGGACGATCCACCGACGCTGGAAGACCTCAGCATCGAGTACGGGATCTCGCGTGAGCGCGTGCGTCAAATCGAGGCCAAGGCGCTCAGCAAGCTCCAGGCGGCGGTTCGCGCGGAGGCTGAGAGAGCCGGTCTCTGGAAGGCCGGCGGATCCGGACCCTATCGGCCGAACGAGCTGACAGCGTAATGAAGGAACAGTTGCTTGAATTTCAGGGAACGGTCACCGAGAAGCTCCCCAACGCGATGTTCAGAGTAAGACTCGAGAACGACCACGAGATCATCGCCCACGCTTCCGGACGGATCCGGAGAAACCGCATTCGGGTGATGGCCGGAGATCGTGTCGAGGTCGAGATGACCCCCTACGACCTGACCAAGGGCCGGATCAAGTACCGGCACAAGTGACCTGGTCACGTCGGAAGCCTGGCAATTACCCGCAAATTTGCGCACGTTTTTCCGAGGCTTTGACATAGATCAATGCCGCCGACCTCAAGGCGACTAAGGTTATCCATGCCACTGCGGGGAGCGAAGGTAGAACAAGCGAGTGGCGAAGCGTCGCAAGGCGTGGAACTACAAAGCGTTGGGTCTACCGTCAACGTTGATCCGCTGTGACCGGCCCGCAGCAGGGAGCCGAGCGCCCAGGAGGAGACTCCAGGGTGGAAGGTATCCCTAGCTGCGGGTCTCTTGTCCGAATAGGATTCCCGCCTCCCTCAAGAGACCTGGGTCAAGCTAACCCAGACGCATCGCGGCTGGATAGGCCGGATGGTTGCCCTCCGGCGCCTTGACGTCGAGGGTCTTCGCCCAGTTGTCGTAGAGCTTGCCGCCTTGCGAAATTTTGTAAGCTTCGGTCTCTTCTATGCCCTGGGCCGCCGCCAAGCCCGGAAGACCGATTACCGCAGCTAGAACAATTACAAACACGAGCTTCCGAGCAAAATCCTTGTGATCAATCATGACGATTCCTTTTGGCTAAGTTCTGTGCCATCGACGCCAGCACGTCCGCCCGCCTTTGCGAGCTCATGATATCCACCAGTGGCGGACCTGGGTTTGATTTGGGTCAAACAGTGCGGACCGGGCGAGAGGGGCACGATCGTCGGGTGGATCGAACTGCGATGCGTCCGTTCGTGCAACCTCACGAAAGTCGGCACGTCGCCCGAATTTGATTCAAATCAAAGATGGACAACGCCGGCTGAGAGCAGACTTACCGGAGTCGATGGTGAGACCATTATGTCCGATGCGCCACGCCCAGCACCGCGCTTCGGCGAACCGATCGAATGCGGAAAGGTGACGCTGATCGATCAGGGCAGCGGCAAGCGGTACGACCTGCCTGTCCTAAGCGGCACCGATGGTCCCAAGGTCATCGACGTGCAACGCCTCTACAGGGAAACCGGCTACTTCACGTACGACCCGGGCTACACGTCCACGGGGAGCTGCGACTCGCAGATAACCTTCGTTGACGGCGAAAAAGGGATCCTGCGTCACCGTGGATACGCCATCGAGGACCTGGCTGAACACAGCGATTTCATGGAGGTGTGTTACCTGCTGCTTTATGGCGAACTGCCGACCTCGCAACAAAAGAAGGAGTTCGAACGCGATATCACGTATCACACAATGGTGCACGAACAGCTGCTGTACTTCTATCGCGGTTTCCGACGCGATGCCCATCCGATGGCGATCATGGTCGGTGTGGTCGGTGCGCTCAGCGCTTTCTACGAAGAGAGCACCGACATCAGCGATCCGTATCAGCGCAGGCTGGCAACGCACCAGTTGATCGCCAAGATGCCCACTATCGCGGCAATGGCTTACAAGTACGCAATAGGTCAGCCGTTCGTCTATCCGCGCAACGATCTCAGTTACGCCGAGAATTTCCTGTACATGACGTTCTCCGTCCCGTGCGAGGACTATGAGCTCAATCCGGTGCTCGCGCGAGCGATGGATCGAATCTTCATCCTCCATGCTGACCACGAGCAGAATGCCTCGACCTCGACGGTACGCATCGCGGGCTCGAGCGCCGCTAATCCGTTCGCGTGTGTCGCCGCTGGAATTGCCTCGCTTTGGGGTCCTGCACATGGTGGTGCGAACGAGGCTGTGCTGAACATGCTGCAGGAGATCGGCACCAAGGATCGCATTCCCGAATTCATCAAGCGGGCGAAGGATAAGAACGATCCATTCCGCCTGATGGGCTTCGGTCACCGCGTCTACAAGAACTATGACCCGCGCGCGGCTGTACTGCGAAAGTCCACCCATGAGGTCCTGCAAGAGCTCGGGATCACGAAGGAGCCGTTGCTTGACCTTGCGATGGAGCTTGAGCGTATTGCGTTGGAGGACGACTATTTCGTCGAGCGAAAATTGTTTCCCAATGTGGACTTTTACTCCGGCATCACTCTTAAGGCGATGGGCTTTCCGACCAGCATGTTCACGGTGCTCTTCGCCCTCGCGCGCACCGCCGGCTGGGTCGCTCAGTGGAAGGAGATGGTCAGGGATCCGCACCAGAGGATCGGCCGGCCACGGCAACTTTACACTGGCCATACCGAGCGAGCCTATATGCCACTCGATCAACGTCGTGCGTAGAGCCGACGAGGCGGTGTGATCCATGCCAACCCGAATAGCGGTACCCTCGGCATGAGAAATCCGCACGTCTTCTTCCTCGCCGGCCTAACGGTCCTGGGCGTCTTCCTGCTCTCGGCCGCATACGCGTTCGTTCTCGCCGACCTCATCGCCTGGCGCCCCACGGGCGTCGTCAGGGAAGTACCGGCCTCGGAGCGCTGGATCGACGTTCTGGTCGCCACAGCCATCGCCGCGATCGCCTTGATCGTGCCGATCCTGGCCTCGCTCAGGATCATCTCGGGACGAAGCTCGGCGGAAAGCGAAGCGCGCGAGCTCGAGCTCGATTTTGAGTCCATCACCCAGACCGCCCAGGATGCCATCGTTTGCAGTGACGAAAAGGGAAGGATCGTTACGTGCAACAGGAAGGCGGAAGCCTTGTTCGGGTACAGCGGCGAGGAAATGTTCGGCAAGCCCGTCACGATGCTCATGCCGGAACGGTTCCGCGAAGCCCACACGAAGGGACTTGCCCGCGTGAGTGCTGGGGGCGAGCCCCACCTCATCGACACCACGGTCGAGCTTGCCGGCTTGCGTGACGACGGAGAGGAGTTCCCCCTCGAGCTTTCGCTGTCACCCTGGGGCAGGAAGGGAGAGCGCGGCTACACCGCCATCGTCCGGGATATCACGGAGCGCAAGCGGAAGGAGGAGACACTGCGCCGGTCCGAGGAGAGGCTCCGCAAGCTTGTGGAAACGGCGCCCGACGCCGTCGTCGTGATCGATTTCGATGGAAAGATCGTCGCATGGAACCCGTCCGCGCGCGATATTTTCGGCTACGAAGAGCACGAAGCGATCGGCGCAAACGTGACCACGCTCATCCCGGAGCGCTACCGCAAGAAGCACGAAGCAGGCATGAAGCGCCTGCGCGATACGGGCGAGGCCCGCCTCATCGGCACGACCGTGGACCTGCATGGGCTGCGCAAGGACGGAAGCGAGTTTCCGTTGGAACTCTCTCTCGGCACCTGGTCGGCGGGAGACGAGACTTTCTTCAGCGCCATCATCCGCGACGCGGCCAGGGGAGAGTCGACAGACAAAGTCGCCGCAGGATTACAGCGATGACGATCGTTGGTCTGCTCTATACTTCGTTGCCAGTGGCGTGGTACCGGACGGAGAGATAACGTCGTGCAGGCAAAGTCCGCCCGTTCTCTTTTTCGCGGCCGGGCAGGCCTCGCGGTCGAGCAAGAGGAGCGTTGCCATGAAGCCCAGCCTGACCTCGGGTTTGAGTCGGACGCGCCAACTGCGGGTCGATGAAAGCCGTGTGATAGGTTTTATGGGCGATAAGGGCCGAGTGTACGCAACACCGGCGCTGGTGATGGATATCGAGACCACCTGCCGCGATCTATTGCTTGAGCATCTCGACGAGGGTGAGGATACGGTCGGCACCAGGATCGAGATCAACCATACGGCGGCGACTCCCCTGGGCATGGAGGTCGATATCGCGGCAACTGTCGCCTCGATCGACAGACGCGCCGTGACCTTCGAGATCGTAGCGCGCGATATGCTCGACCAGATTGCCGATGGCCGCCACACCCGGTTTGTCGTCGATGTTGCAAAGACCCTCGAGCGGATATCCATGAAGGCCCAGAAAATAGGTTCGCCATGACGAACCATGCGAGCCATACCGGGACGCAGGGCGGGCTCCAGAAGAAACCCACATTCTGCTATCAGTGTGTCGCCGGGCCCGATCTCTTGACCGTGACTGTAAAGAACGGCACGGCCACGACATGCGAGCCCAATTTCAACGCAGCCGAAATTCACCCGGGCGGAGGAAAATGCTGTGTCAAGGCCTTTGGCCTCGTGGAGAAGACCTACAATCCGAACCGGGTCCTGACCCCGCTGAAGCGGACCAATCCTCGCAAGGGCCGCGACGAGGACCCGGGATTCGTGCCCATTTCCTGGGACGAAGCCTTCGAAATGATTGTCGGCAAGCTCAACGCCGTCCGCCACGAAGGCCTCTTGGACGAGTCCGGCTATCCGAGAGTTGCCGCAACTTTTGGGGGCGGCGGCACGCCAACCTACTATATGGGCACTTTTCCTGCCTTTCTGGCCGCCTGGGGGCCGGTCGATTTCGGCTTCGGCAGTGGCCAGGGCGTCAAATGCTACCACTCGGAACATCTATATGGGGAACTCTGGCACCGCGCCTTTACGGTGGGCTCTGACACGCCGCGCTGCGACTACGTCGTCTCTTTGGGCGCAAACCTCGAAGCCTCCGCAGGGGTCGTTGGTGTGTGGCGCCATGCGGCGGCGCGCAAGCGTGGAATGAAGCGTGTCCAGGTCGAGCCTCATCTCTCCGTCACCGGCGCGTGCTCGGCGGAGTGGGTCCCACTACGCCCCAAAACGGATGCCGCGTTCCTTTATGCCCTGATGCATGTTCTGTTGTACGAACACGAAACACAGGCGCTGGACGTCCAGTTCCTCAAGCATAGAACGGCGTCACCCTATCTCTTGGGGCCCAACGGGTTCTATCTGCGCGACCCCGAGACCCGCAAACCGCTGATCTGGGATCTCAAGTCGGATCGTCCCGTCGCACAGGATGCGCCCGGAGTGGATCCTGCGCTCGAGGGTCCGTTTACGGCGCGTGGCATGGAGGTCGGCCCCGATCGGGAGACCTGGCAACACCAGAGTATGGAGGTACGGACCGCGTTCGACGCGCTGCGCGATCACTTGAGGGATTACACACCGGCATGGGCGGGCGAGGTATGCGATGTGCCGGAAGCGACTGTCCGCCGCGTGGCAAACGAGTTCCTGGAGCATGCACAGGTAGGCGCCACGATCGAGATCGAGGGAGAGATCCTGCCATTCCGGCCGGTCTCCATCGCCATGGGCAAATCCGTTACCAACGGCTGGGGCGGCTATGAATGCTGTTGGGCGAGGACGATGCTTGCATGTCTGGTGGGCGCGCTCGAGGTGCCGGGCGGCACTTTGGGCACGACGGTGCGCCTGAACCGGCCGGCGACTTCGCGGTTTGCCAGCGTGCGGCCCGGCGACGACGGCTTCATGGTCCAGCCATTCAACCCCACGGACAAAGACAATTGGCAGCCCAAGCCCAAAAGCCGAAACGCGTACAACACGCTTGTGCCGATCGTCGGAGATTCACCATGGAGCCAGGCTCTCGGCCCCACCTATCTATCCTGGTTGTTTCAGGACAATCCGCCCGAGCACTGGCCGAAACCCACGCTGCCGGATGTCTGGTTCATCTACCGCTCGAATCCGGCGATCTCGAGCTGGGATGCGCCGGGAGTGGCCGACCGGATGGCCAGGTTCCCGTTCATCGTGAGCTTTGCCTATACCCATGATGAATCCAATCACATGGCGGACGTGCTGCTGCCCGAAGCGACGGACCTCGAGAGCAACCAGCTCATTCGCATGGGCGGCACGAAATTCATCGAACAGTTCTGGAACTACCAGGGATTCGGGCTTCGTCAGAAGGTCGTCGAACCGCGTGGGCAAGCGATGGATTTCTGTGACATCGCAACCGAGCTTGCCAGACGCACGGGCTTGCTTGCCGAGTACAACCGCGCCATCAACGAGGGATCCGCCGGTGCCCGCCTCCATGGCGATGGTTATGATTTCACGCTCGAAGAGGATGTGCCTCATTCGCCGGACGAGATCTGGGATGCCGTGTGCCGGGCCGCGAGCGCCGAGGTGACCGACGGCGAGGAAACCCACGGCCTCGACTGGTACAAAGAGAACGGCTTCCTGTTCCGGCCGTTCCCCGAGATCGAGTGGTTCCTCTATCCCAAGCTGGTCGAACAGGGATTGCGGTTCGAGATGCCCTATCAGGAGCGCCTGCTCCGCATCGGCAGGGAGCTCGCCAACAGGCTCCATGAGCGCGACATCACATGGTGGGACACTCAGCTTACGGAGTATGAGCCGCTTCCACCCTGGAAGGATTTTCCGGCAATCTGGGAGAAAGCGGCGGTCAATGAGGGCGAGACGCTCGCCGATTATCCCTTCTGGCTGCTGACCGCGCGGTCCATGCAGTACTCCTGGGGGGCGAACGCGGCCCTTCAGTTGATGCGGGAAGTCGCCAGCAATGTGGCCGGCCATTCCGGTGTCGTCATCAACACCGGAGAAGCCAGGCGGCTGGGCATAGAGGAAGGCGATGCGGTGGAGGTCCGCTCCGCCCTGCGTTCCACCAGGGGACGTGCCGTTCTGCGCCAGGGTATCCGGCCGGACACATTGCTGATGCTCGGGCAGTTCGATCACTGGGTCACGCCCGTGGCGAAGGATCTCGGCATGCCGAGTTTGAACACGGTGGCCCCGATGACCCTGGACCTGACGGATGCGACCGGGTCGGGATCTGACCTTGTCCGTGTCAGCCTGGCGAAGATTTCGGGAGTGAAGGGATGACCCGGTGGGCGATGGTGGCGGACTTACAGGCGTGCGTCGGCTGCCAGACGTGCACGGCAGCCTGCCGCCATACGAACGCCACGCCGCCCGGCGTGCAATGGCGCCAGGTCCTGGACATGGAGATGGGCGAATATCCGGACGTCCATCGCGCTTTTGTGCCCGTCGGCTGTCAACACTGCGAAGAACCACCGTGCATG
The DNA here is from genome assembly GCA_046759605.1 of Alphaproteobacteria bacterium. Taxonomy (GTDB): domain Bacteria; phylum Pseudomonadota; class Alphaproteobacteria; order UBA6615; family UBA6615; genus JBHICL01. The sequence continues at coordinate 14,081 of JBHICL010000018.1, forward strand.
GAGGTCTGTCCCTCGACGGCGACCCGCAAACGGGACGACGGGATCGTCACCATCGATTACGACATTTGCATCGGCTGTGGCTATTGCGCGGTTGCCTGCCCTTATGACGCCCGGTTCAAGGTCTCGAAGGCCGAGTTCGCCTATGGCGACGAGCCAACCGAGAGCGAGCGGGAGCAGTTCGATCCGAAGCGCATCAATGTGGCGACCAAATGCACCTTCTGCAGCGACCGGATCGATTTCGGCCTCGAGAATGGCCTGACCCCTGGCATCGACCCCGAGGCGACGCCGGCTTGCGTCAATTCCTGTATCGGCCAGGCCTTGCACTTTGGCGATGTTGACGATCCTGAGAGCAATGTCTCGAAGCTCCTGGCCACGAATGAGAGCTTTCGCATGCACGAAGAGCTCGAAACCAAGCCCGGGTTCTACTATCTGTGGGACCGGATAGATGAAGAATAGGGCGGCAGCGCGATATGAGCCACGCCGAACCCTATCTGCAGACTTATTGGGACTGGCGCGCCGCTGGTAACTTCATACTGGGTGGGACGGGTTCCGGCCTGCTCGTGTTTGCCACCCTTGCCGTGTCTTACGATGCCAACCCCGCCTCGATCGTGCTTGCGTCGTTGGTCGGTATCGGCGCCGGTCTCGGCCTTGTCTGGCACGAGCTCGGCAGGCGCCTGCGCGCCATGAACGTTTTCCGGCAACCGCAAATGTCATGGATGACGCGGGAATCCTATGCGGCCGTTTTGACCTTCTTGCTCGGCCTGGCGGCGGCATGGACACAAGATCGAACCCTCGTCGTCATGGCCGGGCTTGCGGCCCTGCTGTTCCTCTACTGCCAGGGGAGGATGTTGCGTGCCTCGAAAGGGATCCCGGTCTGGCGCGAGACGCGTGTATCGCCGCTGATCGTGGTCACCGGACTCGCGGAAGGCGCCGCCGCGCTGGTCCTCGTGAGCGCGATCCTGCACAACGCGGGGCTTATCGCGCGGGAGCCGTATATCGAGATCCACAAAGCGGCGGCCGCCTATGCTCTGAGCCTCCTGCTCCTGCTGCGTGCCATCGCGTGGGCCATCTATTACCGGCGGATCAAACTGAACGCCCCAATAGCGGCGGTGAGGGTGCTGAGCAGACTTCAGCCGTACTTTCTGGGCCTCGGCCATGGCTTGCCGCTCGTCTGTTTGGCTGTCGGCTTCGGCCGTGGCTTTGCGACCGAATGGAGCGCCGTTTTCGCGGCGCTGCTCGCCATCGCCGGCGGGTGGTTGTTCAAGTTCTCGCTGGTTACACGCGCCTCCTACACGCAAGGATTCGCCATACCCCGCCGCCCCGCACGAGGGCCGAGGGGTAGCAGCGGCAAGGGCGCCAAGCCGGGCTGGACCGTGCGAAACGGCAAAGGAGACTGAGGAGGTCGAGCCAGGCGGGGAGGGGAGCAAATCGGTGTTTGCGCCACAGCGAGAAACCATGCCTCGCGAGGAGCTGGCCGTCCTGCAGCTCGAGCTGCTCGGTCATTCCCTCGAGCACGCCTATGAAAACGTGGCTCATTATCGGAAGAGTTTTGAAGCAAACGGTGTGACACCCCGGACGCTCACGTCGCTTCAGGATGTCCGCCATTTTCCATTTACGGACAAAGACGATCTGAGAAGCGCTTATCCCTTCGGCATGTTTGCCGTGCCCCGAGAACAGGTGCTCCGTGTTCATGCCTCATCCGGCACGACCGGCAGGCCGACCGTGGTGGGCTACACGAAAGACGATCTCGACACTTGGGATGAGCTGATGGCCCGGAGCATGGCGGCCATGGGCGCGTGCGAGGGCGACATCTTTCACAATGCCTATGGTTATGGCTTGTTCACCGGCGGTCTGGGGTTTCATGGCGGCGCGCAGCGTCTCGGCGTAACCACCATTCCCATGTCGGGCGGCAATACGAAGCGGCAGATCCAGCTGCTCAGTGATTTCGGAGCGACGGTGCTTGGAAGCACGCCCTCTTACGCCCTCCATATTGCCGAGGTTGCGGAAGCCGAGGGCATCCACTTGAAATCGGGCCCCTTGCGCATCGGCTGTTTTGGCGCCGAGCCGTGGAGCGAGGCGATGCGGCACGAGCTTCAAGACCGCCTCGGTATCAAGGCCGTCGATATGTACGGCCTGTCGGAGGTCATGGGACCCGGAGTGGCGTGCGAATGCAACGAAGCCCAGGACGGGCTTCATTGCTGGGAGGATCATTTTCTTTTCGAGATCGTCGACCCCCGGACCGGACAGCCCCTGCCGGTGGGAGACACGGGCGAGCTTGTCATCACCACCTTGACCAAGCAGGCCCTCCCCGTCATCCGCTACCGGACCCGGGACATCACCCGTCTTGACGATACGATCTGTATCTGCGGCCGTACCCATGCGCGCGCCAAGCGCATCACCGGGCGTACCGACGACGTGCTGATCATCCGAGGCGTCAACGTGTATCCATCACAAATCGAGTCGTTGCTGGTTGGTCAACCTGGCATCGCGCCCCACTACTCCCTCGTGGTCGAGCGCGACGGCGCCATGGATCGGGTGACCATCGAGGTCGAAGCTTTGCCCGATATCGACGATGATCCCACACGGTTCAATGCCCTCGCCAAAGCCGTCCGACACCACATCAAGAACATGGCTGGGATCACCTGCGACGTCGACGTCAAACGCCCCGGCGAAATTCCACGCTCCCATGGCAAGGCCAGTCGGGTCAGGGATCTTCGGCGACGGGATCGCGATCCAGCTTGAGAGGAAGTCGCCTTCTTAGCCGGCGTCCAGAAAGGTCCTACATAGCGTCGTCCCGCATCACCTCACGGATGGCGGCAGCCGCGTCCTCCACCGGCGTCATGAAGTCGATGGAACCGATGAACTCGCCATCCGGCCCCATCAGATACGTGCTGGCGGAATGTCTCATCAAGTAGTAACCGTCCGGAGCGGACACTTTCTCGCGGATCACCTTGTAGGCCTCGACGACCCGGTCGATCTCCTCCTCGCTGCCGGTAAGCCCGATGATTCCGGGATGAAACAGCGGGACGTATTCCGCCAGCGCCGCCACATCGTCGCGACCCGGGTCGATAGTTATGAAGACAGGCTGGATCTTGCCCGCATCCTTGCCAAGCAAATCCAGCGTGGCTGCCATCAACGCGAGCTCTGTTGGGCAGACATCCGGGCAGAACGTATAGCCAAAGAACACCAGCATATACCGGCCCAGGAAGTCCTTGTCGGTGACCCGACGTCCCGTGTGGTCGGTGAGCACGAACGCGCCACCGACATGCACAAGCGCCTCCGTAGCCGCGCCGGAAGCGCTTTTGCCAGGCTGGGTCTCTTGAGGAATTGCAGCGTCATGGGCGTGCGCCGAGCCCGCCCAAACGGCGGTCACGATCAAGGCGGCCCGGATGTGGCGATGCATGGCTTCCCGCGCGACGAACTTGAGGGTAGCAGACAAGCGGGTTCAGGAATGACACGCTTTGACATGGGTCAAGCGCCAGGGAGTTCACCCAGGCGCGCGGTCATACGGCGCGGGAATACTGCCCCTCACTCGCTTTCAGGTAACGGTCGAACACCGCGCATACCAGCCGTACCAGGGGCCGGCCTTGCT
>JBHICL010000019.1:0-16992 GCA_046759605.1 Alphaproteobacteria bacterium
AATGAACGGCCCGCCCCGCATGGATGGCATCGAAGCCTGCGTGTTCGATGCCTATGGCACGCTGTTCGATTTCAATTCGGCGGTGGCCCGATGCCGGGATGAGATCGGCGATCGCGCGGACCGCCTTTCCGAGGTTTGGCGGCAGAAACAGCTGCAATACACCTGGCTGCGCAGCTTGATGGGCGTTCACGCCGACTTCTGGCAGGTGACGGGAGAGGCTCTCGACTTTGCCCTGGCGGCGGTCGGGCTGGAACAACCCGAGCTGCGGCGGCGGCTGATGGAGCTGTACGAGGAGCTGGACCCCTACGACGAGGTCGAAGACGTTCTTCGCCGCCTCCGCGCCGCCGGAACGCGAAACGCGATTCTTTCCAATGGCGCGCCGCGCATGCTCTCGGCGGCCGTGCGCTCCGCCGGCCTGGACGGTCTCCTGGAGATGGTGCTTTCGGTCGAGGATGTCGGCGTCTACAAGCCTGATCCCCGCGTCTACCAACTGGCCGTCGACCGCCTGGGTGTCCGGGCGAGGAGCATCTGTTTTCTCTCGTCCAATGCCTGGGACGCCGTGGGAGCGGCATCCTTCGGGTTCAGGGTCGTATGGGTGAACCGGTTCGGTCAGCCGCGCGAGCGGCTGCCCGCGGAGCCCGACGCGGAGACGACGAGCCTGGCCGAGCTACCGGAGCTGCTGGGTCTCACCTCGGAGTGAGCCGGCGCCGAGCCTGGGAAACACCCATGACCCCGACGGCGAGCATATCCGTGGAGCCCACCTTTGGAGAGATCCGAAAGGCAGCGGAGAGGGTCCGCCGGGTGGCGGTGGAGACGCCGGTGCTCCACTCGCCGGAGCTCGACCAGCGCGTCGGTGGCCGGATCCTGATCAAACCCGAATCGTTGCAGCGAACGGGATCCTTCAAGATCCGTGGCGCGTATAACTTCATAGGTCAGCTGGACCGCCGCACGTTGGACGCCGGCATCGTCGCATACTCATCCGGCAACCACGCCCAGGGCGTGGCCGCCGCGGCGCGGGCAGTGGGCGCCAGCGCCACCATCGTCATGCCGACGGACGCGCCGGAGATCAAACTGGCGAACACGCACGCGCTCGGGGCAGAGGTGGTCACCTACGACCGTGGAACCGCGGTCCGCGAGGAGATCGCCGCCGAGATCGCGGCCACGCGCGGCGCCACCATCGTGCCGCCATATGACCACCCGCGGACGATCGAAGGCCAAGGCACGGTGGGGTTCGAGTTCGAGCGCCAGGTGCGCGACGCGGGTCACGCGCTCGACGCGCTTCTGGTCTCTTGCGGTGGCGGAGGCCTCGCTGCCGGCATCGCGCTCGCATTCGCGGGCACCAGTCCCGACACACGCATCTACGCGGTGGAGCCGGAGGACCTCGACGACACCGCGCGGTCCCTCGCGGCCGGTAGGCGCGTATCCAATCGCAAGAACGCAAGCTCGATCTGCGATGCCCTGCGCGCCCCGACGCCCGGCAAGCTGACCTTCGCAATCAACCGGCGACTTCTCAGCGGCGGTGTGGCCGTCTCCGACGACGAGGTGCGGCATGCGATGGCCTATGCCTTTCGGGTTCTCAAGCTGGTGGTCGAGCCCGGCGGCGCGGCCGCTCTTGCCGCGGCGTTGAGTGGAGGGTTCGATTGCCGGGACAAGACGGTCGGCATCGTCATTTCGGGCGGCAACGTGGACCGGGCCGCCTTTGCCGACGCGGTGCAGCCGGACGCACCACACCCAGGCTAGGCGTGCGCCGGGACGGCGCCATGGACCGCATCGGGCGACATTGACCCCATCGCCAGGGCCAAGCTAAGACACACGGCATTCGCAACACGGTGATCCATCGCCAGCGGGCGGGAGAGCTGGATGAGACGCGAGCGGAAGAAGATACGCCGGCTGCTCGTCGCCAACCGCGGCGAGATCGCCATCCGCGTCATGCGTGCCGCGACGGAGCTCGGCATCGCGACAGTCGCGGTCTACTCCCGCGAGGACCGCTTTGCCATGCACCGGTTCAAGGCCGACGAGAGCTATCTGCTCGGCAGGGGGCTGGGTCCCATAGACGCCTATCTGGCGATGGACGACGTCATCGGCATCGCCCGCGACACCCGCGTGGACGCAGTCCATCCGGGCTATGGCTTCCTCGCCGAGAACCCCGAGTTTGCCGAAGCCTGTGCGGCGGCCGGGATCCTATTCGTGGGACCCCGCCCGGAGGTGATGCGCCGACTCGGCAACAAGGTCGCGGCGCGCCAACTGGCCGAGGAGGCCGGGGTCCAGGTATTGCCGGCGACGGGCACGCTGCCGCGCGATGAGGGCGAGGTCGAATGCCTGGCGGCCAATGTGGGCTACCCGGCAATCGTCAAGGCCAGCTGGGGTGGCGGTGGCCGCGGGGTACGCGTCGTCGAGGCGGAAGACGAGCTGATCGAGAACGTCGCCGTGGCCCGCCGCGAAGCGCTTGCGGCGTTCGGGAGAGACGAGGTCTATCTGGAGAAGCTGGTTCCTCGCGCACGCCACGTCGAGGTGCAGATCCTGGGCGACAACCATGGCGGCCTCGTCCATCTCTTCGAGCGCGACTGCTCGGTGCAACGGCGGCATCAGAAGATCGTGGAGCGCGCGCCGGCGCCCTACCTGAACGACGAGGCGCGCGAGGCGCTGTGCGCGGCCGCGCTGAGCCTTGCCCGCGCCGCCGACTATACGGGCGCCGGCACCGTCGAGTTTCTCCAGGACGCCGACACCGAGGCGTTCTACTTCATAGAAGTCAACCCCCGCATCCAGGTCGAGCACACCGTGACGGAGTGCGTGACGGGGGTTGACCTGGTCAAGGCGCAGATCCACATCGTCGAGGGCGCCGCCATCGGCGATGCCGATAGCGGCATCCCCTCACAGGACGACATCCGGCTGTCCGCGCACGCCCTGCAGTGCCGGGTGACCACGGAGGATCCCGAGAACAACTTCATCCCGGATTACGGGCGCATGACCGCCTATCGAAGCGCCAGCGGCTTCGGCATACGCCTCGACGGGGGAACCGCGTACACCGGCGCGCTCATCACGCGGTTCTACGATTCCCTTCTGGTCAAGGTCACGGCCTGGGGCATGGAGCCGGACGAGGCAATCACGCGCATGGACCGGGCACTTCGCGAGTTTCGCGTGCGCGGAGTCGCGACGAACCTGCGCTTTCTCGAGGCGCTCATCAATCGCCCCGAATTCCGGGCGGGGACGTGCACGACCCGGTTCATCGACGAGACGCCGGATCTCTTCCGCTTCCCCAGACGGCGCGACCGGGCGACCCGATTGCTCCGATTTATCGGCGACGTCATCGTGAACGGCAACCCGGAGGTCCGGGACCGTCCGAGACCACCGCGCCAGCCCGCTGCGGAACCGCCCCTCGCGAGTCCGCCGCTCGAGATACGACCGGGAAGCCGTCAGCTCCTCGAAGAGCACGGCCCGGCAGCGGTGGCGCGCTGGATGGTCGAGCAAGAACGCGTGCTGGTCACCGACACGACTTTCCGCGACGCCCACCAGTCGCTTCTGGCCACGCGTGTGCGCGCACACGACATGCTGGGTGTCGCCCCGAGCTATGCCCGTCATCTGCCCGAGCTGTTCTCGGTCGAGTGCTGGGGTGGCGCCACGTTCGATGTTGCGATGCGGTTCCTCAAGGAGTGTCCCTGGGAGCGGCTCGAGGGCCTGCATCGGCGAATGCCCAACCTGCTGATGCAGATGTTGCTGCGCGCCTCGAACGGCGTTGGGTATACCAACTATCCCGACAACGTGGTCCGGTTCTTCGTTCACCAGGCCGCGGCTTCCGGCGTCGACCTGTTCCGGATCTTCGACGCCCTGAACTGGGTCGAGAACATGCGCGTCGCGATCGATGCCGTTCTCGAGACAGGAAAGCTCTGCGAGGCCGCCATCTGCTACACCGGCGACATAAACGACCCCCAACGGAACAAGTACGACCTCGGCTATTACCTCGGCCTCGCGCGGGAGCTAGAGAAGGCCGGGGCGCACGTCCTCGGAATCAAGGACATGGCAGGCGTGTGCAAGCCGGCGGCGGCATCGACGCTCGTGCGCGCGCTCAAGCAGGAGATCGCCCTGCCGATTCACTTCCACACCCACGACACCAGCGGCATAGCCGCCGCCAGCGTATTGGCCGCGGTCGAGGCCGGTGTCGATGCCGTCGACGCGGCGATGGACTCCATGAGCGGCCTGACATCGCAGCCGAACCTCGGTTCCATCGTCGAGGCCCTCAGAGGAACCGTGCGGGACACCACCCTCGACCCGTCCAAGGTGAGGGAGCTGTCGGACCACTGGGAGATCGTGCGACGCGCCTATGCGGCGTTCGAGGCCGACATCCGCGCCGGCGCGTCCGAGGTCTACCTCCACGAAATGCCGGGCGGTCAGTTCACCAACCTCCGCGAACAGGCGCGCGCCCTGGGGCTCGAGCGGCGCTGGCACGAGGTCGCCCGCGCATACGCCCAGGTCAACCGGATGCTGGGCGACATCATCAAGGTCACGCCGACTTCCAAGGTCGTCGGCGATATGGCGCTGACGATGGTGTCCGGGGGTCTCACCCCGGAACAGGTGGTCGATCCCGACACCGAGATCGCGTTCCCGGATTCGGTCGTTTCGTTGTTTCGCGGTGAGCTGGGGCAGCCCCCGGGCGGCTTTCCGGCGGCGCTGCAGAGGAAAGTGCTGAAGGGCGAGGAAGCATTGACCGCTCGGCCGGGTGCGGTGCTGCCCGAGGTCGAGCTCGCGACGGCGAGGTCGGAAGTCGAGCACAAGGTCGCCCGCCACGTGAGCGATCGCGAGCTCGCCTCTTACCTCATGTATCCACAGGTGTTCGTCGACTATGCGAAGAACCACCGCGCCCATGGCGACGTCAGCGTGCTGCCGACACCGGTCTTCTTCTATGGCATGGAGCCCGGCGAGGAGATCGCCATCGACATCGAGCGCGGCAAGACCCTCATCGTTCGCTACCTGGCCCTAAGCGATCCCGACGACGAGGGGAGGCGGACCGTGTTCTTCGAGCTCAATGGCCAGCCGCGGTCGGTGAAGGTCGCCGATCGCAGCCGGGCGTCCTCGCGCAAAGCGCACCCGAAGGCCGAGGACGGCAACCCCGCTCACGTGGCCGCGCCGATGCCGGGGGTGGTGATAAGCGTCGCGGTCAAGAAGGGTCAGGCCGTGGGCCGCGGTGACGTGCTGCTCTCGATAGAGGCAATGAAGATGGAGACCTCGGTCCGCGCCGAGCGCGGGGCGGTCGTATCCCGGATCACGGCGCCGGCCGGCACCGAGGTCGACGCCAAGGACCTGCTGATGGAGCTCGAAGAGCCTGCCTAGAGCCGACGGACCAGGCCACGGCTGGCTAGACCGCCTCGCTCCTGCGCACGGAGGCGGCGGCGGAGGGGAGCGCCGAGATGTGACGCACGTGCCCCTCGACGAACGCTCCCGGCTCGATGATCACCCGCTCGTACGTCACCTCGCCCCGCAGTCGTGCGCTGCTCGCAAGATAAACGCTGTGAGCCGTAATCGTGCCCTGGATCGTGCCGTGCACGCTGACCACCTCGCACTCGACGTCGCCGAGGACCCGCCCCTCTTTGCTCACGACGAGCCGGCGCGCGGTCACGTTGCCCTCCACGATGCCATCTATTTGTAGCTCGCCGTCGCATACGATGTTGCCGGTCAAACTGGCGCTCGCGGCCAGGACGGAAGGCACGACGACTCCGCCGCGCACGACCACGCCCGCGCCCGCCCGGCGATCAGCCCTTGAAGACATGTTGACCAGCCCTCAGGAAGTTCAACGGATCCTGCGGCCTGCCGTCCATCAGGATCTCGTAGTGCAAATGAGGACCCGTGCTGCGCCCGGTATTGCCAACCCGACCGATCTTCTTGCGGAAGCCCACGACCTGGCCATGCTTCACGAAGATCTTTTCCAGGTGACCGTAGCGGGTGCGGATGCCGAGGCCGTGGTCGACCTCGACCATCTTGCCGAAGCCTCCCTTCCAACCGACGAAGGTAACCCGGCCAGGGGCGGTCGTATATACCGCTGAGCCCGGTGAGCTCACGAAATCCAGGCCATGGTGCATTGCCATTCCCCCGCGTATGGGGTCGCGGCGACGTCCGAAGCGGCTGCTGACGTGGTAGCCATCCAGCGGGGCCGCCAGGGGCAAGTGCTCGAGCACGCGCTCGATCCCTTTCCAGCGCCCCAGACGCTCGTCCAGCGACGCCAGCTGCTGCGCCAGGACCGACCCGACCTCGATGTCCCGGGCAACCGGCACGAACGGCCCGCCCTGCCCCACGGGCGCGCCGCCGCCGGCGCGCTCGATCAAACGCTCCAGATCCAATCCGGTCATGCGGAGCGCGGGTTGGACCTGTTCCAGGCTCTCTACCGTCCGCTCGACGAGCCATTCGATCAATTGCGACTGACCGTCCTCGAATCCCGCCAGGCGCTGCTCCAGGCTGGCCGCCCGCTCGGCCAGCCGATCGCGGTCGCGCGTAACGCGACCACGGTCCTGGACGACTTCCGACAACCGAACCTCGATCGCCCCGAGCTCGGCGACAAGCGCCTCGCGCGAAGCGGACAGCTCGGTGACGTTCTCTTTGAGAACGGACAGCTCGGCCGCGGCGTGTTCACGCTCGTACATGACGTGGCTTCGGTCCTCGGCGACCCGCCAGAGGTTCTGGGCCGCCACATTCAGCCGATCGCGCAGCGCGGCGCGCGACTCCTCCAGCTCTTTCACCTCGGTTTGGAGCGCGCTGAGCTGCCCGCGCATGCGCGCGCGTTCTTGCGCTATGTCGTCACGTTCATCGAGGACCCCCGACAACTCCGCCCCGACGATGTTGAGGCTGCTCTCCAACGCCTCGCGCGACCGCACAAGCTCCTCCCGCTCGCTCGCCAGCTGGCTCAGCCGGGCCTCCATCCGACGCCGCTCGCCGGCGATTCGACTGCGCTCGTAGAGCGCCCGCTGAAGCTGGCCCGCGACCTGGCGCAAAGAGGCCTCCAGGACCGTCCGCGAGCCCTCGAGATCGCTCATCTCCAAGGTCAGCTCTTCGAGCCGTGTCTGCATCACGCTGCGCTCTTGGTCGATCTGGTCGCGGTCAACCTTGACCGATCGAAGTTGCGTTTCCGTCGCCTCGAGCTCTTCCTCGAGGCTGTCCTTGGCGTCCGTGATCGTCCCGACCTCTTGCTTGAGCGCGAGGAGCTGCTCCTCGAGTTCAACCCGCTCCGTGAGCAGGCGACCACGATCGGCGGCCGCCGAGTTGAGCTCCGTCTGGACCGCCGTCAGCCGTTCCTGCAAGGTCACCTTGGTCGCCGCGAGCTCTCGCAGCTTCGCCTCCGCGTCCGCGAGCCGGCCCTGGGTGGCGAACTGGGCCTGCTCGACACGCTCCCGCTCGGCCTCGGTCGCCTCGAGACGAGACCCGAGCTCAGTCAGCTGCGCGCTGAGTTGCCTGTTCGGCTCGGCGAGCTTGCTCGCCTTGGCGCGGTTGTCGTCGAGGCTGGTCGTCAAGGTTTCGATTTCGCGGCGATAGTGGTCAAGGGCCTCGAGCAGCTGGTCCCGCGACGCCTGGGCGGACGCAATGATCGAGTCCCTCTCCGCCGCCAAGGCCGTGTATTCGGCGTCATGCGACCGAATGGCGAACGGGAGCTCGATCGCGCGTTCGGTCGCGACCGCCGACCATAGGACGAAGCCGGCCAGCGCCAACGCCGAGGCCACCTGCGCCCTGCGCGAAACGGCGAGGTATCTGACCTTGCCGTCCGCTCGTATGAGGATTTCACGCGGTTCCGGAAAAGCGCGCTCGAAGGCGCGCCGCAGGTCTTTCTTGCGCACAGCTTCCCCACCCAAGCTTGCAGCCGTGCCATTCTCATCGGGATGGAGCGACGGCGGCACGTGCTGTCCGGATCTTCCCGGATTATCGGTTGTGGGAACCGTACCGTCCGCTGATTCGTCTGGCAAGTGATGTCGCCCGCCTCCTTGGGGAGGGTCGGACCGGATCTCGACGACCGCCGCCGCTTTATCTGTTGCCACCGGCCAGCCGCGCCGCCTCGGGCAGACGGCGCAGCGTTCCCATGGCCCAGACGCCGAGGAAAGGCCCGATGGCCAGGAATGAGAACGCAAAGCTCCAGCCGACGAGATCCACCAGCGGTGGGATGAGGTGGATGGTCACGATCGTGAGAAGGAAGCCGACGCTGGTCTGAACCGTGACCATGGTGCCCACCATCCAGGGTTCGCTCAGCTCGATGATGCTCGCCGAAAACTGCGCTGAATCGGCGACGACCGTCACGCCCCAGACGAGGAACAGGGCGGTGACGAGCCACGGATGGGAGCCGAAGAACAAACCCGCGAGAACGGCGCAGGTCCCACTGACGGCCATCGCCCCCATCGTCAGGGTCGTCCGGCCCAGACGGTCGGCGAACAGACCGCCGAGGATGCACCCGAGCGCGCCGATACCGACTGCGGCGAAGGTGACGAGCTTGGCGTAGAAGAGGGCGCGATCGCCGCCGGGGTTGAGCACGAAGCTCGCGCTCAGGAACAGCCCGGCCCAGGTCCACATGGCATAGAGTTCCCACATGTGCCCGAAATAGCCGAGGTTGGCCAGCCTGAGCGATCGCCTGGTCCAGGCAACGAGAACGTACCGGGCCTCGAACCGTGTGGCGCGTTGGAGGGCCGGGCCGGGCTTGACGAACAGCACCAGAACACCGGACACGACCGCCAGGACCGACGCGGCCGCCAGGGTCAAACGCCAGTCGAAGCGGCCAAGGGCGTTGATGAGATGCGGCGAGGCCGAGCCCAGAGTCAGGGCGCCTACCAGCAGACCCACGAGCAGCCCGGTATCGGCCCTGGCCCAGGTGGAAGCGAGCTTCATCCCGACCGGATATATCCCGGCCATGCTGACACCGACGATGAAGCGGAGCAGCGGAACCGAGAGCGTCGTCGGATCGGCCAGCAGCACGGCGGCATTGGCGGCGGCGGCAACGAACGTGGAAACCGAGAAGAAGCGACGCGCATCGAGTCTGTCGGCGAGCCCCAGGACGGCGCTGATCAGCGTGCCGACGACGAATCCCACCGAAACGCTGCTCGTCAGGAGCGATGCCTGCACATCGCCGATGCCGAACTCCTGGCGCAGCGCCGGAACCACCGTCGTGGCCGAGAACCATAACGATAGCGCCAGAACCCCGGCTACGCTCAGGAGGGTAATCGCCACCCATTTGGCCGCCGGACGCACCGGCCTGCCAGGAAGGGTGGCGTCGCCGCCGCCGCGTGAGGAAGCCGTATCCTCGTCCGGCGCCGGCGAACGTGCGGGCTCGTCGGTCTCTTCCTGTGGAACCTCCATGCTCGATGAAGTTCGCCGCCTCACGGCCCCGACGCAAGTCACGTGTGGTTCAACGGGGGAATCACTTGCCCATGAGCCCCACGCGCCGCACTCGCCCGAGACCTACATGTTGAGCATGGCGGCGACGAGGGTCCCCTTGGCGGTTGCGTTGATCGAGCTCGATGCCCGACGGATTTCGGAGATCTCGATCGGCAGGTCGGCGGCCCGGATCGCGCCGTCGAGCTCCTCCGGGAACCCTCCCGGGAGCGCCGTGCCGCCGCTGAAGGCTATGGGTACCGGATCCTGGAGGTTGGGCAACTTCTTGGTCTTCTTGAGCGCCGTCTCGATGCCCGCCACAACCCCGGAGACCACGTCGTTGTAGTAGACGGAAAGGGCCTGGTCGACGGCGTGGGGCGTCAGTCCGGTGAGGGAGAAATCGTCGCTTTCCTTATGCAGGCGCACGGTGGTGGGTGTCTCGTTGGTGACGGAAGCCGCGGCATGGTCGATGTAGTCGCCCGCGCGCGGGGTACAGAAAGTCAGGACAGGCAAGCCCAGATACGCCACACAGACGTTGCACATGCCGCCGCCAAAGCTGATGCCGATCCCGGTGAAGTCGCTGTCCTTGAGCTCGGCGTAGACGACGGCCAGCCCCTCGTTGAGGCTCATGATCTCGTAGCCGAGGCTCTCCAGGAGCTGCGTCATGGTCTGCTCGTGGTAGATAAGGTCGCTCTCCCGGCCGGGCGGCGGCGCGGGCACGCTGAAGCAGAGCTTCTCCCCTTTCTTGGCCGGGCCGCAGATGGATTCGATGGCGACCTCGATCATCTGCAGGCTGCGGGGCTCATCGGGATTGAGGAGGCCGGTTTGCATCGGCCGCCGCGTATCGCCGTTGAAAATATTGGCGAATTCGTCCACGCGGTTCCCGTAAGCCAGGATCGTGGCGTCCTCGACGATGAAACGGATTCCCTCGCGCTCGAGCATGCTCTCGGTCATTCTGGCGTACGGAAGCTCCACGAACGCGTTGAGGTGGCCCTCGAACTTGACCCGGTCACCCTGGAGCCGGGCCAGCACGATGCGGCTCGTTCCGAGATCCAACCCCCTGAATTGGCTCCCTGATTCTGCCATTTTTCTTCCTCCTCATGGACGCCAACGCCTTTTCCAGACACTTTCCGTTGGGACAAGCGTCACGCGGGGTCTCCGTCCCGGTTTGCAAGCCACATGGGTCAGACCATCCCGGACTGCGCTTATAGCGGCCGGCAGGACGCCGACCGCACCCGGCACCATATCAGAAAAGACCGCACGACCCCTGGGGCAAACTTTGACGCGACTGCAAAGCCGGCACGTCGAGTGGCCTGGAACTCATTCCCCTCATGCTCTCCCCACCGGACGGCTCAGTCTAGCCGAACGGTACGGTCGGACGCACCTACTTATGCGCCGATCCACCGCCAATTCCGTCGCAAGCCCCTAAGCGCTTCGAACCTGGGTGAGGAACGTCTCGATCTCGGTACGCAGCCTATCGGATTGCACCGACATGCGGCCCGCCGCATCGAGGACATGCTCCGCCGCGCGCCCGGTCTCGCCTGCCGCCTCTGTCACGCCGCCGATTGTGTTGTTCACCTCCTGGGTGCCATCGGCCGCGCGCTTGACGCTTTGGGCGATTTCCTTCGTTGCGGCGCCCTGCTCCTCGACGGCCGCGGCGATTGCCGAGGCCACCTCGTTGATCTCCTCGATTGTCTCGGCAATTCCCTTGATGGCCCCCACGGCATCGCCGGTCGCGGCCTGTATCGCGCCGATCTGCTCGGCGATCTCGTCCGTCGCCTTCGCGGTCTGCCCGGCCAGGGACTTGACCTCCGAGGCGACGACAGCGAAGCCCCGGCCGGCGTCGCCGGCCCGCGCCGCCTCGATGGTCGCGTTGAGCGCCAGAAGGTTGGTCTGCTCGGCGATATCCGAGATCAGATCGACGACCTCGCCGATCCGCTGCGCCGCGGTGGCCAGGCTTTCGACCTGGGTGTTGGTTTCCTTGGCCTGCTCGACGGCGCGGTTTGCCATCTGGCTCGACTGCGAGGCCTGGTGACCGATCTCCCTGCTCGCATCGGACAGCTGCTCCGTAGCGGAAGCAACCGCCTGCACCTCCTGCGATGCCTGCTCGGAGGCGCCGGCCACCGTGCCGGCCTGCTGGTTCGCCGCGTCGGCGGACGCCGACATCGAGCGGGCCGTATCCCGCATCTCGCCGGCCGCCGCGGAGACGCCCTCGACAACCTCCCGGAAGCCTTCCTCGAAGCCGTCCGCCAGGGCCCGCATAGCCTCACGCCTCCCCTGTTCGGATTTCTCGTGCAGCTCGGCCCGCTCCCCCTCCAGCCGCGCTTTCTCGATCGCGTTCTCCTTGAACCGCTGCACCGCCAAAGCCATGGCGCCGACCTCGTCGTGGCGGCCGCCGCCCGGTACCTCGGTGTCCGTGTCGCCTTCCGCGAGCTGTTTCATTGCCCGCGTCATCCCACCAAGCGGCCCGGTCACCGAGCGCGCGGCGACTACTGCGATCAGGGTAAGAACGAGTCCGCCGAGCACGTTGGTGAAACTGAGCCGATTGCTGAGCCGTGCGCCGCCAGCGAGCTGGGCGTCGATCACGGAGGCCACCTCCAGCACGCCGCGGACGTCCCCAAGGTTCCAGTCGGTCTTGGGCGAATCCGGATGCGAGTTGTGACAGTCCACGCATCCCTGCGCCTGCATCCGGTCGGCGATGGCGACGCGTATCACCTCCTGCCCGGCGCGGGTCTCCTGGAGGACATAGACCTCGTCGGGGTTGGCCACCAGAAAATCCCAGGCCGCAGCTTGGAACGGGTCGAGCTGCCGGCTCTCGCGGACGGGGAACGGGAACCGGCTATACAGATTTACACTGATGTCCTCCTCCTGAAGCAGCGCGCTCAGGTCGTGCACAAGCGTCGCCGGCAGAGGAATCGCGTCCGCCTCGTTCTTGTGGTTGAAGGAGGCGCTGAGCGCCCCGCTGTCCAACGCCTTCTTCACGACGTTCCGGGTGTAGTAGCCGCGTATCGTCTTGAACTGATTGGCGATCTGCTCCGCCGCGCGAACCGCATCCGCGCGTGCGTTGTCCTCGATCATCCGCGGCAGGATGAACCAGGTGCCGACTGTCAGGATCAGCGCCGTGATCGGGATCGGCAGGACGAGCCGCCAAGTGATACTTCTTGCAAGGCGCACGATGGGTTTCCCTCGACAGTGTGATGCGGACAGAGAGTGCATTTACACAAGTCCATTTAAAAAAGTATGAATATACGACTACAAAGCACCCCCCCCTGTTCTTGCCGGTCGAAAAGCTCGCCCAAGCGTCCAGCCGATCGCGGTAGGCGGGCATCCGCTCGAACCAGCCCCTAAGCGGTCGGAACAACACGCTGGACTCCGCGCGCGCCGCACACGTAAGATTAGAGCAAAGTGGCCGGTACCCAATCGAATCGAGGGGGGATTCCAGTTGCCGCACCCTGTCGACCTTCACGTGGGAGCACGTGTTCGGCAGCTTCGCGAAAGCCGTAGAATGCCACAGAAGGAACTCGCCCGACGCCTGGGCGTGAGCTTTCAACAGATCCAGAAATACGAGAAGGGCACCAACCGGATCAGCGCAAGCAGGCTTTGGGAGCTGTCGGGGATTCTGGGCGTCGAGCCGGCCCACTTTTTCGAGGACCTCGAGGGTTCGCCGGGGGCGGAGCGAACCGAGGTCCAGGGCGCGGTCCAGCTGGGCGGCCGGGAGATGTCGGAGCTTAACAGCCACTTTCGTCGCATTCTGAGCGCCGGCGTCCGCCGTCAGATCGTTCAACTGGTCAGGGCGCTCGCGGGCGAGCGGTGACGCTCCCGCCGGCGCCCCTTCCGACTCGCTAGCCGGCTGTTTTCTCTTTATAGTAGAACTCCAGAGTACATCCTCCTGCCCGGCTGTCGAGGCGTGGAAAGGGAGATCGAACGATGGGCGAGTTCTCCCGCGACGATCTCACGTGCGTCGACGCCTATTGTGGAAGCGTCGTCGACCATTTGCACATCCAAGGCTGCGCCGTGCGCATCGTGGCCGACCTTGGCGAGTGGTTTCGGGAGATCAAGGCGCACACACCTGAGCTCGTGATCAACTACGCCTTCGATCCGCGGCGCAACCGGGTGGTCCGGTCCCACTTCTTCGGCACCATCGTGACCCGCGACGGCGAGCTCGTGGGCCGGTCCGCGGTGCGGCTCGTTGTCACCGAAGACTTCGTCGACGAGGTGGCGACCATGCGCCTGTGGGGCAACAGGGTTCGGCGGAACGGGCGGCTCGACTGCATCGTCCTGCCCGAGGACGTGCCGCCGCAGCGGGGTCGGATCTGTCACGAGGGCGCGCTCTGGGTCGAGCGCGCGCACCGCAGGAAGGGTCTTGGCACGACGCTACTACAGCTCATGCGCGGGGTCGCGATCGCGGCCTGGCAACCCAATTGGATCAACGGCATTGCCCGGGACCACATCGTGGACGCCGGGGTCTCGCACAACGCCTATGGAATGCGCGCGGTGCCCATCGTCGAGGGCTATTCCCCGGTGGTCGACGAGCACGTGAAGCTCTATCTCACGTATACAACCCCCCGGGAGGTTGTTGCATCAATGAAGTGTCGAGTAAGAGATAGGTACGCGGCAGAATGAACGCGAGCACGCGGTCCGGGTGCTCGCCGCTGCTCGAGGACGGCAGCATGAGGCGGTGGTAGTCGTGGCCCCGGTCCTCGATGTGCACGTGCTGAAGCACGGGCCGTCCCAGCGCCGCGACCCCCTCGATGTCCGAGGCCACGGAATCGGCGATGGACGGCGACAGATTCTTGAAGATGGCGCGGATGGGCGTGCCGGAGAGCGGCGCCTCGCGGACGTCAACGGGATTGCCCTTGCCGAAGAAGCCGAGGCGGGGATTGCCCGACTCGGAGGTGTCGTAGAGGTTGATGTGGTCGGGATCGAAACGATCCATGACGACCGTGGCCGGCACATGGTCCCAGCGCAGGCCGTGCCGATTGTAGAGTTCGAGTAATCCCTCATACGGCTTGCCGTCGAGCAGCGAGGCGTACTCGAGCGCAAGGTCGCACGTCCGGCGTGAGCGGTCATGGTCGCTCACGGTCCGTTTGCCCAGCACCAGGTGCGTCTGATCAGGATTCTCTCGTCCGACCACCGCCTGTCTTCATCGCTCCACCGGTCATGGGCCTCGTTGGACCCGACCGGCGTCCTACACCGCCGCCGAGCACGGAGGAACCGTGAAATTTCGGAAGACTATAACCCAGCTGTATACAATTACCCGCATATTTGTTCATCTGCATGCATATACGCAAAAAGTCAACACCCGATCCGGTGGGCCTTGTCGCGCGCCTGTTCAGAGGCCGGCGAGGGGCGCTTGACTCCGCCTTCCCGTTTGCGATGATCGAGTGAGTGCTTATACATCTTTAAGACCCATGACTCTCTCCTACCTCGCCTATTGGGGCAAGGCCCGACCCGCCGACGGAGCGGCGGCCGGGTGGCATCCCCTCCCCTACCACGCCCTCGACGTGGCCGCCGTGGGAACGGCGCTGCTGGAAGCCGACCCGCACCTGAGGCGTTGGCTGAGCGGTCTTCTCGGCCTTACCGAGAAGACGACGGTGCGCCTCTTGAAAGTGGTCCTGGCGCTCCACGACCTCGGCAAGTTCGCGAGCGCCTTCCAGGCCCTGAACTGCGAGCACTACCTGGCGCGCACCAGCGCGGCGGCGCTGCCCCGGAGCGACCTGAGGCACGACGCGGCGGGCCAGGTGCTGTGGAAAGAACGTCTTGCGAAGATCGCGGCGCATCTCGTCGCGGACGAGAGCCAGGCCGGAAGGTGGGCTCGCGCGCTCACACCGTTGCTGCGCGCCACCTTCGGCCACCACGGGCGGCCTTGCGACGACAAGAACCAGCGCGACGTGGGCCGATTGTTCAAGGATGGCGCGGAGGAAGACGCCCTCCTCTTCTGCCGCGACGTGGTGGCGCTGTTCTCGCCGGGTGGGTTGCACCTGGAAGGGAAGTCCCACGAAGAGCGGTTCAGGCTGGCCTCGTGGCCCGTCGCCGGCTTCGTCACCCTGTGCGACTGGATCGGATCGCACCAGCCGACATTCCCCTATCACGCGCCCGAGCTCGCGCTCGCGGACTATTGGCAATCGCACGCCCTGCCGAAAGCGAGAGAAGCGGTGGCCAGGGTAGGTATCGTTCCGGCGGGGCCGGCGCCTGGCAAGACATTTCGGGAGCTGTTCCCCGCCATCGAGCAGCCCACGGCGCTTCAGAGTTGGGCGGAGGGCGTTCCGATGGCGCCGGGCCCCAACCTGTTCCTGATCGAGGACCTGACCGGGTCCGGCAAGACCGAGGCGGCGCTGATGCTGGCCCACCGGCTGGTGTCCGGCGGCCACGCCGTCGGCCTGTTCGACGCGCTGCCGACCCAGGCCACGGCCACGGCGATGTATGAGCGTCTCAGCAAGACGTATCGCGCGCTGTTCGCAGGCGACGACCCATCGCTCGTGCTGAGTCACGGCGCCCGCGACATGCACGAAGGCTTCCGCCACAGCATCCTGAGCGAGGTGGGCGACGCCGGCGACGGCGCCTATGGCGACGCCGGTGATCGGGAGGAAAGCACCGCCTCTGCGGCGTGCGCCGCGTGGATCGCCGCGGACCGGCGACGGGCGATGCTCGCGGACGTGGGCGTGGGCACCGTGGATCAGACCATCCTCTCGGTGCTGCCGGTGCGGCACCAGGCGCTGCGGCTTCTGGGCCTCGGCCGCCGGGTGCTTCTCCTCGATGAGGTGCATGCGTACGACGCTTACGTGTCCCGGGAGATCGAGGAGCTGCTCAGGTTCCAGGCGGCGCTGGGCGGGAGCGTCATACTGTTGTCGGCGACGCTTCCGGCGGAGACGCGGCGCAAGCTCCTCGATGCCTTCGTCGATGGCCGGCGGTTGGCCGGAGCCCAAACGTCGAAGGTCGAAGAGCTGAGCAATGACTATCCGCTGGTCACGCACATATGCGATCGCGGCGCCGACAATTGGTCGCCGGATGCAAACGCGCGGTCCACGGGACCCAGGGCGCAGGGGCGCAAGGTCCCGGTGCGGATGACCGACGACCGCGCCACCGCGGTCGAGAAGATTGTGCGTGGCGCCGAGGCCGGCGCGTCGGTCTGCTGGGTGCGCAACACCGTCGCCGATGCCCGCGAAGCGTACGAGGAGTTGCGCGGGCGCCTGGCCCATGTGCGCCTGTTCCACAGTCGGTTCACCATCGAAGACCGGATGAGGATCGAGGGCGAGGTCGTGCATACCTTCGGCCCGGACAGTAGCCCGGACCGGCGCGCGGGCCGGGTTCTGGTGGCGACGCAGGTCGTCGAGCAGTCCCTGGATCTCGATTTCGATGTCATGATCTCGGACCTGGCGCCCATCGACCTCTTGATCCAGCGCGCCGGCCGTCTGCAGCGCCATCCCCGGGGCGTGCGACCGGCGCCCCTCGAGCTCCTGGTCCTGGGCCCGCTGCCCCATGACGAGGCGGACGAGAATTGGTACCGGCGCGCCTTTCCCCGGGCCGCCCTGGTCTACCCGGACCACGGCCGGCTGTGGCTCACGGCGCGCGAGCTCAAGGAGCGCGGCGCCCTCGACCTGCCGGCCGAGAGCCGGGCGCTCATCGATTCCGTCTATACAGAACGTGCGCTCGAGAGGG
>JBHICL010000020.1:0-16846 GCA_046759605.1 Alphaproteobacteria bacterium
CGCGGATGATCGCGGGCTCGGCATAGCCCGAGGTGAACAGAACCTTCAGGTCGGGCCGCAATCGTCTTGCTTCGCGGGCAAGCTCGTCGCCGTTCATGCCGCCCGGCATGATCAAGTCGGTGAACAGCAGGTCGATGGCCGCGCCGTCCTTCAACATGCTGAGTGCGGTCTGGCCACTCTCCGCGTTCAGCGCCTCGTAGCCCAGGTCGCTAAGGCGCTGGACGGTAACCCGTCGGAGACGCTCATCGTCCTCGACGACGAGAATGGTCTCGCCCCGAGAGCCGGTCTTCTCCGCGACCCTGCCCGGTTCCGCGACCGCCAAGTCGCCGTCGGTCCGTGGCAGATAAATCCTCAACGTGGAGCCCTGGCCCGGCTCGCTCTCAAGCGACACATGCCCGCCGGACTGCCGGACGAAGCCATAGACCATGCTGAGGCCGAGGCCGGTGCCTGTGCCGGCCTCCTTCGTGGTGAAGAACGGCTCGAAGGCGCGTTCCTGGATCGCGCGGGTCATGCCGTGGCCGGTGTCGGTGACCGCGAGCATGACGTAGTCGCCCGGAAGGACGCCGGTCGTCGAGACGGCGTACGCCTCGTCCAGGTGAGCGTTCGCCGTTTCAATCGTGAGCGCCCCGCCATCGGCCATGGCGTCGCGGGCGTTGATGGCCAGGTTGAGGAGCACGTTTTCCACCTGTCCCGGATCGGCGACCGTCTGCCACAGGTCCTTGGCCAGGATGGAGTTCACCTGGATCGTCTCGCCCAGGGTGCGCTGGAGAAGGTCGCTCGTGCCGAGAACCAGCTGGTTGAGATCAATGAGCCGGGGTTCCAGCGCCTGCCGTCGCGCGAACGCCAGAAGGCGTGCGGTGAGCTGCGCCCCCAGCCCGGCAGCCTCCTGCGCCTGGCCCAGGATCTCCCGGTTCCGGTCCCCCTCGAGTCTCGCCTCGAGCATCTCCAGGTTGCCCATGATCACGGTGAGCAGGTTGTTGAAGTCGTGGGCGACGCCGCCCGTGAGCTGGCCAACGGCCTCCATTTTCTGCGCCTGCAGGAGCTCTCGTTCGATGCGCCGGCGGTAGGTTATGTCCTGGATGATGGCGACGAAAACCGGGGGCGCCTCGGTCGGCATGAGCTGTAGCCGCACCTCCACGTCGTAGGTCGATCCGTCCTTTCGCTTGTGCAGGGTCTCGAAGAGGACTTGCGGCCGCGTGCCCTGGCGCAGGGGCTCGAGGAGCACCTCGAACTCGTCTCGCGTGAACTCCGGCTTGAGATCGAGCGGCGTGAGCTCGCGCAGCTCGTCCATGGCATAGCCGAGGTTTTCGCGGGCGCCGCTGTTGACCAGGGTGAACTTGAGGGTCTCGGCGTCGAAAACATAGATCTCGTTGATCGAATGTTCAATGATCCGGCCGAGCCGCGTGCTCAGCTCCTCGGCCCGCTTGCGCGCCGAAACATCGCGCACCATCCCGGTGAACAGGCGACGGCCCGAGACCCGTAGCTCGCTGACACCGAGCTCCATGGGAAAGATCGAGCCGTCCTTTCGCTGTCCCACGACTTCGCGGCCGATGCCGATGATCTTCTTCTTCCCCGTCCGCAGGTAGTTGGCGATGTAGCGGCTGTGCTCGCTCCGGTACGGCTCCGGCATCAGCATGTCGACGTTTCGTCCAAGGAGCTCGCTGGCGGCATACCCGAAAATGCCCTCGACCGCCGGGTTCACGTCCTCGATCGTTCCGGTCTCGTCGATGGTTATGATGGCGTCGACGGCGGTGTCCAGAATCGCCCGCAGCTTGGTTTCGCTCTCGATTGGTGATTGGGGTCCAGGCTTAACCATTTTCTCGTGGCTCACATGAGAACGCCGGGTGGACCCAGGGCTTCGAGTTGGCATTTCAGTTCGTTCCCGTCGCGCTCGGGAAGCGGTGACAGGGGCGGCAGTATGTTACGCCAGACGGGAGCCCCGGTCACATGGCCCATGAGCGACTTGAGCGCCGGGACGACCGGATATCGTTCGATCGCGCCCCGCCATTCACTGAGCGTCGCCTGGAGGCTCTCGGCATCGCCATCGACGGACAGCCACGAGCGATAGACAGCCTGGCAAAGCGTGGCGGTGACGTTGGCGGTGGCGGAAATGCAGCCGGCCCCGTCCTCGTTCAGGATATCGAGGAGCAGGCGCTCGGTTCCGGCGTAAACGGCGAGGTCCGGAAAGGAGCGGCAGGTCGCGCGCATGTTCTCCCAGTCCCCCGAGCTGTCCTTCATGCCGGCGATAACCGGGCCGTAGCGGCTCGACAGCCGATCGATGAGCGCGTGCCCAAAGTGAAAGCCGGTGAGCTGGGGGAAGTTGTAGAGGTGGACTCTCAGCCCGGCGTCGCCCACCGCATCGATGAGCCCGGCAAAGAACCGGAAAGCGCCATCGTCGGCGAGGGGCTTGTAGTAGAAGGGCGGGAGGACAAGCACGTTGCTCACACCCCCGGCGAGACTTGCTCGCGTAAGGCGCACGGCGTCACCCAGCGCGCACGACCCGGTCCCGACAAGAAGCCGCTTCGCGGGCAGCTCGGCCGTGGCCAGCTCTATAAGGGCCAGGCGCTGGTCGACGGTCAGCGAATTTGCTTCTCCCGTCGTGCCGAGCGGCGCGAGCCCGTCGCAACCGCGGGCGAGAAGCCAGCGAGCGTGCGCGAGAAACGCGGTGTGGTCTGGCGCCAGGCTTTCGTCCAGCGGCGTGAGTGTGGCCGCAAACACGCCACGCGGCAGCGCAGTCCTATCCGTGCTCATGCCAAGGAATTTAGAGGCTCGGGCGCTCGAGTGGAACTCCCGCCGGCGCCGGGCTTAGTGAACGGTCTCGGAGTGAACCTGCTCGGCGAACCACGCTTTTGCCGCTTTACGATGGGTCTCGTCGACAGAGAAGGAGAAAACGACGGCCGAATCGTCGCATATGACCTCGGATTCGCCAAGGCGGGCCAACGCCGCCGCCAGCACGTTCCCGATGATGAATCGTACAACCTCTGCCTGTGCTCTCGGCTTCCTCGGGTCCTGCTTCATCCGGCCCCGCTGCGCCGCCAATGCCAGCTGGACGAGTCTACTTATCAAAAGGCGCCGCCGGACCCAGTCCATCCGCGCCATCTCGTGCACCAGGTCGTCGACGATCTCCCACTCGTCGGCCGTCTTTTGCCGCGCCATCTTTCGCAATGCCGTTGAAGTTCGCTTCTGGCTCGCTCTCATGACATGCCCCAGCGTTCAGATGATACGGGCTGGCCGATCGAGGGCCGTAACGGGAATCAGAGATACCTCGCATGGATCTGGGGGTGGAAACGCGTCAGAAGGCGCGTTCGGCGCAGAAATCCGCGATATTCATGAGTGCTCGACGGTACACGCTGTCCGGGAAGCTCATGAGTGCGTCTCGCGCCGCATCGGCATAGTCACGGGCCCGGTCCATCGTCTGGCCGAGGGCGTCATGCTCGTTCAGCAGGGCGATGGCTCTCTCGAGGTCGCCGTCTCGCTGGTCCAGGTCCTCGAGCGCGCGCCGCCAGAAAGCGCGCTCGCGGGCGTTGCCGCGCCGATAGGCGAAGACCACAGGTAGCGTGATCTTGCCTTCGCGGAAATCGTCTCCGGGCTCCTTCCCGAACTCGTCCTGATCGCCTGCGTAGTCCAGGTAGTCGTCGGCCAGCTGGAACGCCACGCCGAGATTCGTGCCGAAGACTTCAAGCGCCCGTTCATATCTTCTCGGGCTTTCGGCCACGACCGCGCCGACCTGGCACGCGGCGGCGAAAAGCGCCGCGGTCTTCGCGTGAACGATGGCCAGGTACTCGGTCTCTTCGGTGGTCGTGTCGTTCGCCGTCACGAGCTGCCGGACCTCTCCCTCGGCGATGATCGCGCTCGCCGCGGACAGGATCTCGAGGACGCGAAGCGACCGGCTGGACACCATGAGCTGGAATGCCCGGCTGAAAAGGAAATCACCGACGAGGACGCTGGGCTCGTTACCCCAGACGTTGTTCGCCGTCGCGCGACCCCGCCGCAGGTCCGACTGGTCGACAACGTCGTCGTGAAGAAGGGTCGCCGTGTGAATGAACTCCACGGCCGCGGCGAGGCCGATATGCGCGTTGCCGGTATGGCCGCACATGCGGGCGCTTGCCAGCGTGAGCAGGGGCCGAAGCCGCTTGCCGCCGGCGGCAATGAGATGGGCAGCCACCTGGGGGATCAGCCCGATCTCGGAGTGCATGTGCTCGAGTATCCGAGCGTTTACCTGGTTGAGATCGGCCTGGCAGAGCGACTTCAGCTCGTCAAGGGGCACACGCTCGGGAAGTTCCCGTGCCTCATGGAGACTGGCCACGACTGCCACGCGCGTTCCCCCTTTCGGACTGTGGTTGACGCCTCAACGCGCCAAAGCGAGCATAGGCAAGACGAGTTCGCGGTCAAGTGCGACCGCACTCGGCTTTGTCGGGTGGGCAGTGTGTTCGCATGCGTGAGGTCGTACGTAGCAACGACCCGGTTCGTCTGTCGTGGCTGCAGGCGCTGCTGGCCGAGCAGGGGATCGTGGCCGTGGTGTTCGACCTCCATACGGCTGTTCTCGAAGGCAGTGCCAGCGCGATTCTGCGGCGGCTCATGGTCAGCGATGACGATTTTCCCCAAGCCCGACGCATTCTGATCGATGCCGGCGAGATGCCGCCCTCCGGGCCGTCCAAAATTGGGTGAGCCAATCACCGAAGATGCTATCCTGGGTGGCCGAGTGGTCATACGCCAGCCGGCCGAAGGCTATCGCGTGGCCATCGAACCGGTCCTGTTGGCCGCCGCGTTGCCCGCGCACGAGGGCGAGCTCGCGCTGGAGCTGGGCTCGGGTGTGGGGGCGGCCTCTCTTTGCGTCGCACGGCGGCTCGAGGGGTGTCGCGCCGTGGGATTGGAGCTCGACGACGAAGCAACGGCGCTGGCGCGCTGGAACGCCCGGAAGAACGGGCTGGCCGACCGTGTCGAGTTCGTGACAGGCGATATCGCCGATCCGCCGGCGCCGATCGTGCCGGGGACTTATGACCATGTCTTCGCCAATCCACCGTTCCTCGATGAGCGGCGGGCGGAGCTCAGGGTTGCCTCGACGCGGACGAAGGCGACGGTGGAGGGCGGCGTAGATCTCGCCGCGTGGATCGACGCGATGCTGGAGCTGGCGCGTCCCAGGGGACGACTGACCATCGTTCATCGCGCCGACCGGCTGACCGAGGTGCTGGGTCTGCTTTCGGCGCGCGCGGGCGCGGTGGAGGTGTGGCCCGTGTGGCCGAAGGCGGATGCGCCGGCGAGCAGGATCATCGTGCGCGCCCGGCGAGGCGTGGCGACGCCGCTCGCGCTCATGCCGGGTCTTGTCCTGCACCGCAGCGATGGGCGTTATACGGCCGCGGCGGAAGCGATTCTGCGAGGTGGTTTATCACTCGAGCAGGCCTTGTCAGAATACCCGCACGGCGAGGAGGAATCGGACTAGGCTGGTCGACATGGAACTGCAGCACCTTCTGAGACGGTTGCCGATCGAGCGCTTTCAAAACCCACCCCCTGTGGTCGGCGTCGTCCGCATGTTCGGCGTCATCTCACCGGGTGCCCGTCCATGGCGGCGTGCCCTGAACATCCATGCGCTCGCGGGCCCCCTGGAGCGCGCCTTCAAGCTGCCCAACCTCAAGGCCGTGGCGTTGGCGATCAACTCGCCCGGCGGCTCGGCGGTGCAGTCCTCGCTCGTCCACAAGCGGGTTCGAGCCCTCGCCGCGGAGAAGGACGTGCCGGTCTACGCTTTCATCGAAGACGTGGCCGCATCCGGAGGCTACTGGCTGGCTTGCGCGGCCGACGAGATATTCGCCGATGATAGTTCCATCGTCGGCTCGATCGGCGTCATTTTCGCGAGCTTCGGCTTCCATGAGTTCTTGGCGCAGCACGGTATCGAACGCCGACTCCACACCGCGGGGACCAAGAAGAGCATGCTCGACCCGTTCCGCCCCGAGCGGCCCGGGGACGTGAAGCGTCTGAAGGCAGCCCAGGCAGAGATACACGAGGCCTTCATGGCCATGGTGCGTGATTGCCGGACCGGCAAGCTCAAGGCGCCGGAGGACGAGATTTTCAGCGGCGAGTTCTGGACCGGCCTGCGTGCGCTCGAGCTGGGGCTCGTCGACGGGATCGGCGACGTGCGCTCGGTAATGCGCGACCGCTACGGCGAGAACGTCAAGCTGACGGTGGTGGGCGAGCGCGCCGGGTGGTTGCGCCGCATCCGCGCCACTGCCTCGACTCCTGTTGGATCGGGGAGTCCCGCGGGGATCGCCGACTGGACCGATGCGGCCATATGCGCTGTCGAGGAGCGACTCTTGTGGTCTCGTTACGGATTGTAGGCCGGCGCCGGCAACCTTGACCCCGTGCGTCGCCACTGCCTAAAAGACCAACATGTTCGGCCTTCCGTCACCAACCAAGCTTCTCGTACTGATCGCCGTCGTGGCGATCGTCTGGTACGGGTTCAAGCTTATCAGCCGGTTGGACGCGGCGCGCAAGGCGGTGGCCAAGGGGGGCGACGGTTCCGGAAGCGACGGGGTCGAGACGGTGAGCTGCGCCGTGTGCGGCGCCTACGTCCCCACGGATGGCGCCACGAGCTGTGGCAGGGCGGACTGTCCTTATCCTGGCGGAGGGGGCGCCTAGCGCCCGGCGTGACCCTTGCGGAACCCGCCCAGTTTCCAAGAACTTATCTTGAGCCTCCAGAGCTTCTGGGCGGGGAAGGGCTGCGTGATCGTCCAGCCCCTGGACATGGAGGTGGGGGCCGGAACGTTTCACCCGGCGACGACCTTGCGGTCCCTGGGACCGGAACCCTGGAAAACGGCGTACGTCCAGCCCTCGCGACGGCCGGCGGATGGCCGATACGGTGAGAATCCCAACCGGCTCCAGCAACACTACCAGCTTCAAGTGCTTCTGAAGCCCTCGCCGGCGGACAGCCAGGGCCTCTATCTGGAAAGTCTCTACGCCCTGGGCATCGATCCGAGGCGCCACGACATCCGTTTCGTCGAGGACGACTGGGAGAGCCCCACCCTGGGGGCCTGGGGACTGGGCTGGGAGGTGTGGTGCGACGGCATGGAGATCACTCAGTTCACCTATTTCCAGCAGGTGGGCGGCATCGACTGCGATCCGGTATCGGTCGAGCTTACCTACGGGCTCGAGCGCCTGGCCATGTACGTCCAGGGTGCGGGCAGCATTTTCGACCTCGACTTCGACGGCGCCGGCACCTCGTACGGCGACGTGTTCCTTCAGGCCGAGCGCGAGTACAGCGCCTATAATTTCGAGCGCGCCAACACCGAGGCGTTGTTCCGGCATTTCGCCGACGCCGAGGCCGAATGCCGGTCGCTTTTGGACCGGGGCGATCCGCTGCCGCTACCCGCCTACGATCAATGCGTCAAGGCGAGCCACATCTTCAACCTGCTCGATGCGCGGGGCGTCATCTCGGTGACCGAGCGGCAGGCGTACATCGCCCGGGTCCGGGCGCTCGCGAAGGCGTCCTGCGAGGCCTGGCTCGCAGGCCGCACGGGCGGCGGGTGATGCGGTTCCGTCGCCCCAAGGCGGAGAGGCGTCCGAATGCCTGAGCTGTTGCTGGAGTTCCTGTCGGAGGAGATCCCGGCCCGTATGCAGGCGCGGGCGGCAGCCGACCTCGAACGCCTGATCCTCAAGGCCCTCGCCGAGGCCGAGCTGAGCCACGGCGCGGCGAAGGCGTATGCAACGCCCCGGCGCGTCACACTCGTGGTCGATGGACTGCCCGAGATGCAACCCGACCGGCGCATCGAGCGGAAGGGACCCCGCACCGACGCTCCGGAAAAGGCGATCCAGGGCTTCCTCGGGTCGGTCGGGCTGAGCCTCGAGCAATGCGAGGTGCGCGAGTCCGGGAAGGGCAGCTTCTACTATGCCGTGACCGAACGCGTCGGCCGGCCCACGGCGGAGATCCTCGCCGAGATCATCGCCGGGACGGCGCGCGAGTTTCCGTGGCCCAAATCCATGCGCTGGTCGAGCAACGCGTTCCGCTGGGTCCGGCCGCTGCATAGCGTGTTGGCGATATTCGACGGCAAGGTGGTCGAGGGGGGCATACCCCTCGGTAATGGTGAACTTCTGCCATACGGCGACACCACGCGTGGACATCGCTTTCTCGCGCCCGGGGAAATTCGCGTCTCCGACTTCGCCGACTACCGGGCGAGGCTTCTCGAGGCGCATGTGATGCTCGATCCCGTGGAGCGGCGGCGCCACATCCACGAGAGAGCCAAGGCGGAGGCCGACGCGGCCGGCTTCCGGCTCAGGCAGGACGAGGACTTGCTGGACGAAGTGGCCGGCCTCGTGGAGTGGCCGGTGGTGCTGATGGGGCGCATCGATCCCGATTTCATGGCGGTGCCGCCCGAGGTGCTGACCACCGCGATGCGCAGCCATCAGAAGTATTTCGCCGTGGTGGACCGCTCGGGCAAGCTGGCTCCGCATTTCGTGTGCGTCGCCAACATGGCGACCGATGACGAAGGCGCCGAGGTCGTCGAAGGCAACGAGCGGGTGCTGCGCGCCCGGCTGAGCGACGCCGGGTACTTCTGGAACCAGGACCGGCGCGCGAGGCTCGAAGACCGCGTGCCTGCACTCGACGAGATCGTGTTTCACGCGAAGCTCGGCAACGTCGGCCAGCGGGTGGTGCGGATCGAGGAACTCGCCGGGGCGCTTTCCCGGCATATCCCCGACGCCCGCGCAGAACGGGCACGGCGGGGGGCGCGGCTTGCGAAAGCCGATCTGGTAACCGAGATGGTCGGGGAGTTTCCCGAGCTGCAGGGCATCATGGGACGCTATTATGCCCTCGAGCAGGGCGAAGACCCGGCCGTTGCCGACGCCATCGCCGACCATTACGCCCCGTCCGGGCCAAACGACCGGTGCCCGCGGGCGCCCGACAGCGTCGCCGTGGCGCTGGCCGACAAGATCGACATGCTGGTGGGCTTCTGGGGCATCGACGCGAAGCCGACCGGC
Organism: Alphaproteobacteria bacterium; assembly: GCA_046759605.1. Classification (GTDB taxonomy): domain Bacteria; phylum Pseudomonadota; class Alphaproteobacteria; order UBA6615; family UBA6615; genus JBHICL01. Next base: position 8,965 of record JBHICL010000020.1, read on the forward strand.
TCGAAGGATCCGTTCGCGCTTCGCCGGGCGGCGTTGGGCGTGATCCGCCTCGTCCTGGAGAACGGGCTGCGGTTGCCCTTGTACGAGGTGTTCGCCGAAGCCGAGGCGGCCTATGCCGCGACCGCGCTCGAGGGTGGCCGTGGGGTCCGGTTCAAGCGCTCGGGAACGGCTCTCGCCGATGACCTGTTGTCGTTCCTCGCCGACCGGCTCAAGGTTCATCTGCGCGACGAAGGCGTGCCGCACGACCACGTTGCCGCGGTCTTCGCGCTCGGGGGCGAGGACGACCTCATGCGCCTCAGCGCGCGTGTCGCGGCCCTCGGCGATTTCCTGGGCTCCGCCGATGGAGCCAACCTGCTGATCGCCTACCGCAGGGCCGGGAATATCGTGCGCGCGGAGGAGAAGAACGACGGCGTGAGTTATTTCGGTGGCGATTACGACCCGGGCCGGGCCGATGGCGACGAGGCGAAGCTCTGGCGCGCCCTCGAGAGGGTCGAGGCCGACGCCGAGCCGGCCATTCGGGCGGAACGTTTCGGCGATGCAATGAGCGCTCTGGCTCGGTTGCGCGCGCCGGTGGACGCTTTTTTCGATGCCGTAACGGTTAACGTCGACGAAACCACACTACGGGTAAACAGGCTGCGGCTCCTGGCTCGCATCGTTTCGGTGATGAACCGAGTTGCCGATTTTTCGCGTATCGAAGGCTGAGAGGCGCAAGATGGCCAAGTGGGTCTACGAGTTCGGCGCCGGCCGGGCGGATGGTCGCGCCCATATGAAGGACCTCCTCGGGGGAAAGGGCGCGAACCTTGCGGAGATGTCGAACCTGCGTCTGCCCGTCCCGCCGGGCTTCACCATCACGACCGAGGTTTGCGGCTACTACTTCGCGCACGACCGGAGCTATCCGGACGATCTGAAGGTCGAGGTCGCCGCCGCCCTCGAGCGCCTCGAGAGCCGGATGGACGCCCGGTTCGGCGATGAGCGGAACCCGTTGCTCGTGTCCGTGCGATCCGGGGGGCGCGCGTCCATGCCCGGGATGATGGACACCGTGCTCAATCTGGGTCTCAACGACAAGACCGCGGAGGGGCTTGCCCGCGCATCCGGTGACCGCCGCTTTGCCTATGACAGCTATCGCCGCTTTATCCAGATGTACGGCAATGTGGTGCTGGACATCGACCACTATGCCTTCGAGGAGCTCCTGGAAGCCCACAAGGAAACGCTCGGCGCGAACCTCGACACCGACCTCACGGCCGAGGACTGGCAAACTCTGGTCGCCCGGTACAAGGACCTCGTGGAGCGAGAGCTGGGGGAACCTTTCCCTGAGGAGCCCATGGCGCAGCTCTGGGGCGCGGTGGGCGCGGTCTTCGGCTCGTGGATGAACCAGCGCGCGGTCACCTATCGCCGCATCCACGGCATCCCCGAGGACTGGGGCACCGCCGTCAATGTACAGGCAATGGTCTTCGGCAACATGGGCGATGACTGCGCCACGGGCGTTGCCTTCACCCGCAACCCGTCGACCGGGGAGAACGCGTTCTACGGCGAATACCTGGTCAACGCCCAGGGCGAGGACGTGGTCGCCGGCATCCGGACCCCGCAGAACCTGACGATCGCGGGGAAACAGGCCAATGGCTCGAAGCTGCCGGCGATGGAAGAGACCATGGGCGGGGTCTACAAGCGGCTGCTTCAGGTGCGCGCGAAGCTCGAGAGCCATTACAAGGATATGCAGGACATCGAGTTCACCGTGCAGCGGGGCAAGCTCTACATGCTGCAGACCCGCACCGGCAAGCGTACCGCCGGGGCCGCGGTCCGCATCGCGGTGGAGCTGGCGGAGGAGGGCATCATCGACCGGCGCGATGCGGTCTCCCGCGTGGAGCCGGCTCAGCTGGACCAGCTTCTGCACCCCATGTTGGATCCCGACGCCGAACGGACGGTTCTGGCGCGCGGGCTGCCCGCCTCGCCGGGGGCGGCCTCGGGCCGCATCGTCTTCAGCGCCGACGAGGCCGAGAGGCGGGCACAGGCGGGCGACGACGTAATCCTCGTTCGTATCGAAACCAGCCCCGAGGACATCCACGGCATGCATGCCGCCCGCGGCATCCTCACCACCCGCGGCGGCATGACCAGCCACGCGGCGGTGGTGGCGCGGGGCATGGGCCGCCCTTGCGTGGCCGGCGCGGGCGAGATGCAGGTCGATTACAAGGCCGCGACGCTCAGCGTGCGCGATACGACCTTGAAAGAGGGCGACCGGATAACGATCGACGGCGCCGCCGGAGAGGTAATCCTGGGCGTCGTGCCTACGGTGGAGCCCGAGCTCTCGGGCGAGTTCGCGACCCTCATGTCATGGGCGGACGAGCTGAGGCGGCTCGCCGTGCGCGCCAACGCCGAAACGCCCGGCGATCTCGAGACCGCCAGGGAGCTCGGCGCCGAGGGGGTTGGGCTCTGCCGGACCGAGCACATGTTTTTCGATCCCCAGCGCATTGTCGCCGTGCGGCGGATGATTCTGGCCAGGGATTCGGAGGGCCGGCGGGCGGCGCTCGCCGAGCTGCTGCCATACCAGCGGCAGGACTTCGTCGAGCTGTTCAGGATCATGGCCGGGCTGCCGGTGACTATCCGTCTCCTGGACCCGCCGCTTCACGAGTTCCTGCCGCACGACCGCGCCGATATCGCCGATGTCGCGGCGGCGACGGGCGAGGACCCCGAGGTGGTTCGGAAGCGTGCTCTGGGCCTGCAAGAGGTCAACCCGATGCTCGGGCACAGGGGCTGTCGGCTGGGTATCAGCTTTCCCGAGATCTACGAGATGCAGGCGCGCGCCATCTTCGAGGCGGCGGTTCGGGTGACGGGCGATGACGGCGCCGCCGTGACGCCGGAGGTCATGATTCCCCTCGTCGCCACCCGGGCGGAGTTCGACATGCTGAAAAAGGTGATCGACGACACCGCCGCCGCGGTCATGGCCGAGACCGGGGCGGAGCTCGAATACCTCGTCGGTACCATGATCGAGCTGCCGCGCGCCGCGTTGTGCGCCGGCGAGATCGCGGAGGGCGCGGAGTTTTTCAGCTTCGGCACCAACGACCTGACCCAGACGACTTTCGGCATCAGTCGCGACGACTCGGGCACCTTTCTGCCGGATTACGAGCGCGAGGGCATTCTCCCGGTCGATCCCTTCGTGAGCCTCGACAGAAGCGGCGTCGGCGAGCTGGTCCGCATGGCGGTCGAGCGCGGCCGGGCCGTGCGCCCCGGGCTCGAGCTCGGAATTTGCGGGGAGCATGGCGGCGATCCCGCCTCGATCGACTTCTGCGAGGAAGTGGGGCTCGACTACGTCTCCTGCTCGCCCTATCGGGTGCCCATCGCGCGCCTCGCCGCCGCCCAGGCGGCGATCAGGCAGCGCGGATCCTGAGGGCCGGCTACCCGGGGGCCCAGCCCGGGCGACGGGCTTCCACCCGCGCGGCGCCCGCCGTCATCGCGGTTCCGCCGGCCTGCTCCAAAGCCTCGACGCGGAGCAGCGCGATGCCGCGCCCCCCCAGGCACGAGCGCATGACGCCAACGGTCTTTCCACCCGCGGTGATCTCGGTACCGGGTTCCGGGGTGGGGCCCTCGATGGCGACCGGCGTGAGGCGCTTCTTGACGAGTCCCCGGTACTTCGTGCGCGCCGTGAGCTCCTGTCCGACGAAGCACCCCTTCCGCCAGTCGACGCCGTTGAGCTCCTCGAAGTTGCTCTCGAGCAGGATGGACTTCTCCAGCTCCAGATCGCGGCTGCCGTCGGGCACGCCGAGGGCGAGGCGGAGCGCGTCGTAGCCATCGAAGCCCGTCGCCGCGAAGCCCGCTCCCTCGAGGACCTCCACGAGACGTGGCCGCGGCAGAACCACGCGGCAGCCGAGGGCCGCGAGCCGTGGATCCACGTAGGCGACGCCGCCTTCCACGGGACGTGCCGCGCCGGGATCGTCGGCCAGATCCAGCGCCGCCGCCGCGTCAGGGCCAAACGCCGCGGCGACGGCAAGCCGCCCGGGGTCGACCTCGATCGTCACCTTCGCGCGCAGCTTGTACCGGCCCAGCCGCGCGGCCAGGTCCTCGGCGCGGGCCGCTTCGCAATCGAGCAAGAGAGCGCCGCTGGCCTCGGTGATGAAGAAGTCGTGCAGGTACTTGCCTTGAGGTGTGAGCAGCGCGCCGTAGGCCGCGTGAGCCTCGTCCACCTTGTCGATGTCCTGGGAGATCAGGCCCTGGAGGAACGGCCGGGCGGCTTCGCCGCCGACGGCGACGAGTCCGCGAGAGTCGAGGAGTGTGTAAGCCTTCTCCGCCATGACCGGATCCGCCCCACGGGAAGGTGGGATGACGCGAGGCCGTTGGCAAGGCCGGCGCGGCTTCCCGTGGCAGGCTCGGGCAACGTAAAGTATAAGGCGCCGCCATGCGCATCCTTTTCATCGGCCACACGCGGATCGGCGACGCCGTCCTGTCGACGGGCCTTCTGAACCACCTCGTCACGAGCCACGGCAGCGGACGCGAGGAGGCGGAGATTACCGTGTCATGCGGCCCCGAGGCGGCGGCGCTGTTCGAAGCGGCGCCGTGCGTCCGGCACGTGATAGCGCTGGCGAAGCGCCGTGGCCAGCTCCACTGGCTCGACCTCTGGCGCCGCGTCGCGACGGCGCGCTGGCAGCTGATCGTGGATCTGCGCAATTCCATCATTCCCTGGTCTGTCCGGAGCGACCGCCGCGCCATCATCCGCCGGCCGCGACCGGGCGAGCATCGCGTGGTCCAGATGGCGCGGACCCTGGATTTGGGCGCTGCGCCGCCGTCGCCTCGGTTATGGACTCGTCCCGAGCACGAGGCCGCCGCCGAACGCCTGATGCCGCCGCGAGGGCCGGTGGTGGCGCTGGGACCGACCGCGAACTGGCGCGGAAAGATCTGGCCGGCCGACCGCTTCGCCGCGCTGGTCGACCGTCTGACCGGCGCGGACGGCATCCTGCCGGGGGCGCGGGTCGCGGTGTTCGGCGCGCCCGATGAACGGCACATGGTCGAGGATCTGCTGACCGCCATTGGCGAGGAGCGGCGGCTCGACCTGATCGGCAAGGGCGACCTGCTGACGACCTACGCGGCGATGCGCCGCTGCGCGCTTTACGTTGGCAACGACTCCGGCCTCATGCACATGGCGGCGGCTTCGGGAATTCCCACGCTGGGCCTGTTCGGACCCAGCCGGCCCGAGCGCTACGCGCCGTGGGGATCGAAGACCGCCCACGTGCGCACCGCCAGGAGCTACGAGGAGCTGGTGGGAGCGCCCGGCTACGACCGCCACACGACCGGCACGCTCATGGAGAGCCTCAGCGTCGACGCCGTGGAAGCGGCGGCGCTGAGGCTGTGGGAGCGGACCGGTGGCGCCGCCGATCCGCGTGTCCAGGCGAAGCAGCAACAGGGTTCCAACTAAGGGGCGTTGCCCTGATCTTGCGCTGGGCCGTGACAGGACGGCGGCGTGGTACCATATTCATCGAACGGCGTACGGGTTCGGCGCGCGCGTGGAAGGAGGCTCGCTCATGACGGCCTGCATCATCGGCTGGGACCACCTCAGGTTCGGCAAGCACGAGGATATGGACGTGGAATCCATGATCGTCTCGGTCGCCCGAGGGGCGATCCGGGACGCTGGTCTGGATCCCCGGGACATCGACGCGATCTTCATCGGCACGTTCAACGGCGGTCTGGTCATGCAGGACTTTCCCGCCTCCCTCGTGCTGCAGGCCGACGACGACCTGAGGTTCAAGCCCGCGACCCGGGTCGAGAATGCCTGCGCCACGGGTTCGGCGGCGGTGTATCAGGGCCTCAACGCGATCGCCGCCGGGAAGGCGCGCCGCGTCCTCGTCGTCGGGGCGGAGAAGATGACCGAGGTGTCGGGGCAGGAGCTCGGGGTCATCCTGACCAAGGCCTCCTATGTCAAGGAGGAAGCGAGCGCCAACATGAGCTTCACCGATATCTTCGCGCGCATCGCCGAGCTCTATTTCCAGGCCTACGGAGACAAGTCCGACGCGCTCGCCATGATCGCGGCCAAGAATCACCGGAACGGCTGCGACAATCCCTATGCCCACCTGCGAAAGGACCTGGGCTACGAGTTCTGCCGCGCGGTCTCGGACGAGAACCCCGTCGTCTCCGGACCGCTCAAGCGGACGGACTGCTCGCTGGTGTCGGACGGCGCGGCGGCCGTGGTGCTGGCCGACGTTGATACGGCCCTCGCCGCCGACAAGGCCGTGTACTTCCGGGCCGCGCAACAGGTCTCCGACTATCTGCCCATGTCGCGGCGGAACGTGATCGACTTCGAAGGGCCAACCCTTGCCTGGCGTCGGGCTTTCGACCAGGCCGGCGTATCCCTCGACGACCTGTCGCTCGTGGAGACCCACGACTGCTTCACGATCGCCGAGCTGATCGAGTACGAGGCCATGGGGCTCACGGCGCGCGGCGAGGGCGAGCGGGCGGTCAAGGAGGGCTGGACGCGGAAGGACGGCCGACTGCCGGTCAATCCCTCGGGCGGGCTCAAGGCGAAGGGGCACCCGATCGGGGCGACGGGCGTATCGATGCATGCGCTGGGCGCGATGCAGGTCACGGGCGGCGCCGGCGACATGCAGATCCCCGATGCCGGCCTCGCGGGCGTCTTCAATATGGGTGGCGCGGCGGTGGCGAGCTACGTCTCGATCCTCGCGCCCTTGCGCTGAGGTGGGCGCCGGTATGTCCGAGCGTTTCTCCGCGCTGGTTCTGGACGAGATCGACGGCAAGGTCACCTCGTCGCTCAAGGAGCTGAGCGTCGATGACCTCCCCGAGGGCGATGTCACGGTCGCGGTCGAGTACTCCGACCTCAATTACAAGGACGGGCTCGTGCTCGCGGGCATCGGACGGCTGGTAAAGAAGTATCCGCACGTCCCCGGGATCGACCTCGCCGGCACCGTCGAGGAGTCGTCCGACGGCCGCTACCGGCCGGGCGACAAGGTCCTGCTGACCGGCTGGCGGGTGGGCGAGCTGCACTGGGGAGGTTATGCCCAGAAAGCGCGGGTCAAGGGCGACTGGCTGGTGCCGCTGCCCGACAGGCTCACCAGCGCCGAGGCCATGGCGGTGGGCACCGCCGGCTTCACCGCCATGCTGTGCGTGGAGGCGCTCGAGGCGCACGACGTGACGCCGGAGAAGGGCGAGGTGCTGGTGACCGGCGCCGCCGGGGGCGTCGGCAGCATAGCGGTGGCGATCCTGGCGAAGCTGGGCTACCCCGTCGTCGCGTCGACCGGCCGCGGGGAGCTCGTCGACTATCTGACCGAGCTCGGCGCGTCGGAGATCATGGACCGGGCCGAGCTCGCCGACTATACGGGAAAGCCGCTTCTGAGCGAGCGCTGGGCCGGTGGCATCGACACCGTCGGGGGAACGACGCTTGCGAAGGCGTTGACGCAGGTTCGCTATCACGGCGCCATCGCCGCTTGCGGCAATGCCGGCGGCATGGAGCTGCCGACGAACGTGGCGCCGTTCATTCTGCGCGGGGTGAGCCTCTTGGGCATCGACTCGGCCATGCTGCCGGGGCCGGAGCGGCGGCGGATCTGGAAGCGGGTGGTGACCGACCTGCCCCTCGAGAAGCTCGAAGCGATCACGACCGTGGTGGCTCTCTCGGAGGTGCCGGTCCTGGGGCGTCGTATACTGGAGGGAGGCGTCCGCGGCCGCACGGTCGTCGATGTGAATCGGGCCTGACGGTCCGGGAGGTTGGATGAGACAACGAAACTTCGGGATAACCCTCGTGTCCGTCGCGGCGGCGCTCACCCTCGCCGCCTGCGGCAAGCCGGTGGACCCGTTCAATCCCCTCGAGGGGTTCAAGCCGACCCGCGCCGAGATTCTGAGCGCCGGCTGGGTCGTCGATGGGACGTACACACCGCCGCCCCGGGCACCG
>JBHICL010000021.1:0-16290 GCA_046759605.1 Alphaproteobacteria bacterium
GCGGGTCGACCGCGCACGCCTCATGGGGGAACCGCCCGACCTTCCGAATGGCTTTCGCCTTCGGGTGCTTGCCCGGTCCCCACTCAGGGCTGACTTCGAAGATAAAGCCATGCGGCTCAATGAAGTCCGGCCCGTTCTTCGCGAAATCGGGTCCCACATCCGGGCCGTTCACCGTTTCCTCGCAGCTCAGCCAGGTGCCCCACGGCGTGGTGCCGCCGGCGCAGTTGAACGACGTCCCGTTGCAGCTCACCCAGTCAGCCACCAGCTCGCGGGTGACGGGGTCGATCTCGAGGGTCGTCGTACCGCCGATCGTGTTCCCGTCGTAAGCCTTCGCTGCGTCGCCGATGGGCGTGCCGGCCTCGCGTTCTTCATGGTTCCGCACGACCCGGATGCGGTTTCCCGGCCCCGCGAACGCCGCCATGCCGTCCTGGCGACCCCCGGTCGCAACGCCGTCGGACATGGCGTCGCCGGTGACGCCGAACGAGCGATAGGTCCATCCCTCGGGCAGCGCGAGACGGACCTGCCCATCCCGCAGGTCGGGCTTGGGCGAAAGCTGCCCGACGGGTCTTGGCGCACCGCCGCCGGACTGAGCAGCCGCGGGTGTCGTGAGCAACGCCTGAACGGCGACGCCCATCGCCGGTGCGCCGACGACGACCCCCATCCCACCACGCAGAAATTCTCGTCGGTCCATAGCCATGGAGTCTCTCCTTTTTGTTATGCCTGCCTCTCGGTCGGTCAGGCTCTTTGTGGCCGGATGCTGCCACCGCGGCGGGGGCGGGTGCAAGCCGGGGACGATGGTTGTAGACTCGTCGCATGGTGAGCCATGACACGCTGGCGCGGGCCGCGGACTTCATCTGGACGAACGCGCGGCTTCTCGAGCGGCGGTTGTTCGCCTTTGAATTTGCCGGGGGCGATGGGGCGGCGGTGGTCGCGGCGCTCCGGCCATACCAGAACCCCGACGGCGGGTTCGGCAATGCGCTGGAGCCCGACATGCGCTGTCCGGAAAGCCAGCCCGCGAGCACCGTGCTGGCGCTCAACGTGCTCGACGAGGCGGACGCGTTCGACGATCCCATGGTCGAGGGGGTGTGCGCCTGGCTCGCCTCCATAACCCTGCCGTCCGGCGGGCTGCCATGGGTCCTGCCGTCCGTCGAGGACTATCCCTGCGCCCCCTGGTGGCGGGGCGCGGATCACGGTCGCGCCCGGATCTATCCCACGGGAGCGGTCGTGGGACAGCTCCTGAAGAACGGTGTCGAGCATCCGTGGCTCGATCGCGCGGCGTCGTGCTGTTGGGACATCATCGGCGCCGCCGAGCCGGACATGCTGGAATACCATCAGCTCGTGGGGGTGGCGGAATTTCTCGGGCACGCATCCGACCGCGCGCGGGCGGAGGCGGAGGCGCAGCGTATCGGCGAGCGTATTCGCGCGGACGGCCTGGTGGAAACGGTCGAGGACAAGGGCGAGTACGCCAACACGCCGACCAAGTGGGCGCCCACGCCAGACTCCATCTGGCGATCCCTGTTCACCGACGATGAGATAGCCGCCGACCTCGATGGTCTGGCGGCGCGGCAGCAGGACGACGGCAGCTGGCCCCTGGGGTTTCCGCTCACCAGTCCGGCCGCCGATACGGAATGGCGCGGGGTCTTTACCCTCGACGCACTCCTGAAGCTCCGCGCATACGGTCGGCTTGGCTAGCCGGGCTCAGGCATAGGTCCCCAGGGTGGCCTCGCTGTTGGCCCTGGCGCGCTCGAGGAACGCCTGCTGGGCGGCGTCGAAGTTCTCCTTCCTGCCGGCCCAGGCCTTGAGGGGCGCGGCCTGGAGCGCGCGGCCATAGGAGAACGAGAGCTTCCAAGGCAGCCCCGGGCGTCCCAGCTTGTTCATGGCGTTGAGATGGAGGGTCGCGGCCTCGTCCGTCTGGCCGCCGGAGAGGAAGACGATCCCCGGAACGGCTGCCGGGACGGCGCGCGCGAGGCAGCGTACGGTGCGCCGCGCCACCTCATCGATCCCCGCCTGCTCGGGACACTCGGTTCCCGAGAGCACCATGTTGGGCTTGAGCAACGTGCCCTCGAGATGGACGCCCTGCACCGCCAGCTCGTTGTAGACGGCCCGCAACGCCCTCTCGGTGATCGCCTCGCAGCGGTCGATGCTGTGTGGCCCGTCCATCAGCACCTCGGGCTCGACGATGGGCGTGAGCCCGGCTTCCTGGCAGAGCGCGGCGTAGCGGGCGAGAGCGTGGGCGTTGGCCTTGATGCACGCCCGGCTGGGGATCCCGTCGCCGATGCGGTAGACCGCCCGCCACTTGGCGAACCGGGCCCCGAGCTGGCCGTATTCGGCGAGGCGGTCGCGCAGCCCGTCCAGGCCTTCGGTCACGGTCTCGTTCGGATGTCCCGCGAGCGGCTTTGCGCCCTTGTCGACCTTGATCCCCGGGATGATGCCCGCGTCCTCGATGATCTTCACGAGCGAGGTGCCGTTTTCCGCCGCCTGTCGGATCGTCTCGTCGAAAAGGATCACGCCGCTGATGTACTCCCCGACGCCGGGCGCGGAGAACAGGATGAAGCGGTAGTCGCGGCGGTTGGCTTCCGTGGACTCGACGCCGATGTTGTCGAACCGCTTCTTGATCGTCGGCGAGCTCTCGTCCGCCGCGAGGATGCCTTTGCCGTCCGCGACAATAGCCTCCGCCGTTTCCCTGAGCCTGCCCGTGTCCATGCCTCGCCTCCCGATCTGCCGGTGCCCCCGCATCCGCGCGGCGGCAGTCTACACCACGTGTGCCGGCGAGCACACAAACGATGTCCCGCGGGACCGCGAAGCCCCGCGGGACTCCTTACAACGCGTAACGAGGGCCCTCAGGACGGCAGCTTGCCGACAATGCCTCCCACGTAATAGTCCATCTGCAACAGATCGCCGTCCGACATGGTGCTGCCTTCGGGCACGCGCACGGTCCCCTCCTGGTCTCTAACGGGACCCTGGAAGGGGTGGAACTCGCCGGCGGTGATCTGCTGCTGCCTCCTCGCCACGAGATCCGCCAGGTCCCTCGGCACGGCGGAATTCAGCGGCGCGATCTCGACCATGCCGTCCCTGATGCCCCCCCAGATCGCCTGGGAGCTCCACGTGCCGTCCAGCACCGCCTTGGCGATCCGCGTGTAATGGCCTCCCCATTTGTGGGTCGAGGCGGTGAGATGCGCTTTCGGTCCGTACTTGGACATGTCGGAGTGGTAACCGATCACCCAGACGCCGGCTTCCTCCGCCGCCAGCGTCGGCGCTGTGGAATCCGTATGGTGCGTGATCACGTCCGCGCCCTGGGCGATGAGGGTGTCGGCGGCCTGGCGCTCCCTACCCGGATCGAACCACGAGTTCACCCAGATCACCTTGACCTCGGCATCGGGATTGACCTCGCGCAGCCCGATGGTGAAGGCGTTGATGCCGCGGATTACCTCGGGGATCGGGAAGGCAGCCACATAGCCCACGGTGTTGCTCTCTGTCATGCCGCCGGCCACCAGTCCGGTCAGGTAGCGCCCCTCGTAGAAGCGCGCCACGTAGGTGCCGACGTTGTCGGCCTGCTTGTAGCCGGTGTTGTGCTCGAAAACGGTCTCCGGGAAGAGCTTGGCCACCTTGATGGTCGGGTTCATGTAGCCGAACGACGTGGTGAAAATCAGCTTGTGGCCGGCGGACGCGAGCTCGCGAATGACCCGCTCGGACTCCGCTCCCTCGGGCACGTTCTCGACGATGGTCGTCTCCACCATGTCGCCGAGCTCCTCCTCCATCTGCAGGCGGGCGATATCGTGCTGATACGTCCAGCCGGCGTCGCCGATGGGGCTCACATAGACGAAGCCGACCTTGAGCTTCTCCTGGGCCTGGGCCGGTTCTCCGATGCCGGCCGCCATAGCCACCGCCACCGCCGTCAGCGATCCTAGCAGCGCTCTACGATCGATCCTCCACATGAAGTCTCCTCCTTCTTCTCACATGTCCGGGTGGAATGGTTTGCCCAGCGACGCCGGCGCGTTCAACCGGATCGTTGCGAGATCCCGCGAAATCAGCACCAGCACCAGGATGGTCGCCAGGTACGGCAGCATCGACAGGAGCTGGGACGCGATGTCGACGCCGATACCCTGGATATGGAACTGGATGATGGTGACGCCGCCGAAGAGGTAGGCGCCGATGAGCACCCGGGCCGGCCGCCAGGTGGAGAACACCACCAGCGCCAGCGCGATCCAGCCGCGTCCCGCGGTCATGTTCTCGACCCACAGCGGCGTCAACACGACCGACAGGTATACCCCGCCCAGGCCGGCCATGGCGCCGCCGAACAGCACGGCCAGATAGCGGATGCGGACGACCGAGTAGCCGATGGCGTGGGCGGAGTCCGGCGACTCGCCCACGCTGCGCAGCACCAGCCCGGCGCGGCTGCGATAGAGGAACCAGGCGACCACCGCGAACAGCACGAACGACAGGTAGACGAGCGGGTCGAAGGAGAAGACCAGGGGCCCGAGGAGCGGCAGATCGCTCAGCACCGGAATATGGATCGACGGGATGCCGGCGAGCGCGACGCTCGTGTAGTCGAGCCCGGCGAACGAGCTCGCCCCGATCCCGAACAGCGTGAGCGCCAGGCCCGTGGCGACCTGATTGGCCAGCAGCGAAAGCGTGAGAAACGCGAAGATAAGCGCCATCGCCGCGCCCGCCAGGATGCCGATGATGACGGCCAGCAGCAGGTTCCCGGTCTCGGCGGCGGCAATGAAGCCCATGACGGCGCCCATGAGCATCATGCCCTCGATCCCCAGGTTGAGGACACCGGATCTCTCGGTGATCAGCTCTCCCAGCGCGGCGAAGACGAGGGGTGTGCCGGCCGCCAGGGTGGCGACGATGATTGCGATGGTTGTGTCGACCGGCGTCATGGGGTCGCCTCGCTCGTCGCCAGAGCCGGCCGGGCGCGCCGCACGAAGCGGATGCGGAAGAGAATGAACACGTCGGAGGCGAGCAGGAAGAACAGCAGCAGACCCTGGAAAACGCCGGTCACCGCGGACGGCAGGCCAAGGTTGATCTGCGCCGACTCGCCGCCGATGAACAGAAGCGCCATCAGGAGGCTCGCCAGCAGGATGCCGAACGCGTGCAGCCGCCCGACGAAGGCGACGATGATGGCGGAGAATCCATAGCCCGGCGACACCGAGGGCAAGAGCTGCCCGATGGGTCCCGCCGCCTCGCCGACGCCGGCAAGCCCGGCCGCCGCGCCGCCTATCAGAAGCCCGGTCCAGACGATGCGCTTCTGGCTGAACCCGGCGTAGTTGGCGGCCGCGCCGGCGAGGCCCGCCACGTGCATCTTGTAGCCGGTGAAAGTGCGCGCCATGAAGATCCAGCCCAGCACCACGGCCGCAAGGCCGATGAGCAGCCCGGCGTGGAGCCGCGTGCCGGAGACCAGGACCGGCAAGAGCGCTGCGTCGCTGAACAGCCGGGTCTCCGGGAAGTTGTAGCCCTCGGGGCTGCGCCATGGTCCGTGCACGAGATAGCTGAGGAGGAGCTGGGCCACGTAGACCAGCATCAGGCTGACCAGGATCTCGTTCGCGTTAAAGCGAACCTTGAGGAACGCCGGTATGGCGGCCCAGGCCATGCCGCCGAGGGCGCCGAGGACGAGCACGGCGGGAAGCAGCCAGGGGCTTTGGCTGTCGTGGAACAGGAGTGCCAAGCCGCCGCCGCAGATGGCGCCGATGGTGAGCTGACCTTCGGCGCCGATGTTCCATACATTGGCGCGAAAGCCGATGGCGAGGCCGATGGCGATGAGCATGAGCGGCGCGGCCTTGAGCCCGAGCTCACCCAGGCCGAACAGGTCGTCGATGGGGGCCACGAAGAAGGCGTGGAAGGCCGCGAGGGGGTTCTGGCCGAGGAACGTGAAGATGACGAAGCCGGTCACCAGCATCAGGCCGGCGGCAATGAGGGGCGACAGATAGCCCATGAGCCGCGAGGGCTCGGCGCGTCGCTCAAGCTTCATCGGCGTTCAGTGTCTCGATCTCTTTGCCCGTTTCGCCGTCATCGGCATTGCCCGGGAACAAGCCGCTCATCCACAGGCCGATCTCCTCGACGCTCGTCGCGGCGGTCACGCTGGTCGGCGACAAACGCCCCTTGGCGATGACCGCTATGCGGTCGCAGATCTCGAACAGCTCGTCCAGCTCTTCCGAAACGACGAGCACCGCGACCCCGGTGTTGCGCATGTTTATGAGGGCCTGGCGGATGGCCGCCGCGGCCCCCACGTCCACGCCCCAGGTGGGCTGCGCCGCGATCACGACCTGGGGGCTCTGGAGGAACTCGCGACCGACGATGAACTTCTGCAGGTTTCCGCCGGAGAGGCTTTTGGCCTCGCTGTGAGCGCCGCCGCACATGACCTGGAACTCGCGCACGCACCGGTCGGCGTAGGCCCTGGCCTCGGAGAAGCGAATAAGGCCCTGGCGGATCATGCCGAGGCGGTGACCGGTCAGAAGAGCGTTGTCGGCGAGGGACATGGACGGCACGGCGCCGCGGCCGAGCCTCTCCTCGGGCACGAAGACGAGGCCCAGGTCCCGTCGCGCCCCGGGACCCAGGTGACCCACGGGCTCGCCGGCGATGCGGATCTCCTCACGGCCGGAAGGGTCCTCCCCGCTCAGCGCGGCCAGAAGCTCGCGCTGGCCGTTCCCGGAGACGCCGGCGATGCCGACGATTTCGCCGCTGCGCACCGTGAGGCGAATGTCCTCGAGATCGGTTCCGAACTGATCGGTTGCCGCGCGCGTGAGCCCGGCGACGACCAGGCGCTCCTCGCCCCCTTCGCTGGGCTCGGGGTGCTCGCAGACGGGGAGCTCCTTGCCGATCATCATGCGGGCGAGGCTCTCGGCGGTCTCCGCGCGCGGGTCCGCGTCGCCGGTCACGCGGCCGCCGCGCAGGATCGTCGCGGTCTCGCAGAGGGCTTTGATCTCGTCGAGCTTGTGGCTGATGTAGAGGATGCTGCGGCCCTCCTCGGCGAGCACGCGCAGCGTGTCGAAGAGCTTCCCGACCGCCTGGGGCGTCAGCACCGAAGTGGGCTCGTCCATGATGAGCAGCGCCGGATCCTGGAGGAGGCAGCGTACGATCTCCACGCGCTGGCGCTCGCCGACCGAAAGTGAATGGACCAGCCGACGCGGATCGAGCGGCAGGCCGTAGCGTTCCGAGACGTCGCTCACCCGGTCCGAGAGGGCGCTCAGGTCGGCGCCGTCCTCGATGGCGAGGGCAATGTTCTCGACTACGGTCAGGGTCTCGAAGAGAGAGAAGTGCTGGAAGACCATGCCGATGCCGAGCCGCCGCGCCTGCGAGGGGTTGGAGATGGTGATGGGATCGCCGTTCCACGAGATCGTGCCGGCGTCGGCCTTCACGACCCCGTAGATGATCTTCATGAGCGTGCTCTTGCCGGCGCCGTTCTCCCCCAGGACGGCGTGGATCTCGCCGGGCATGACCTTGAGGTCGATGTCGTCGTTGGCGAGGACCGTGGGGTATGCCTTGGTGATGCCCTTGAGCTCGAGCCTGGGTGTGTCGTTGGACGCGGCCAATGCCATAAGTGCTGCTTTCCGTATCGCGGACCGCCGGGTCAAGGCGGGAGTGTAGCATTCTGGCTCCCCAGGGCCAGATGGGAAGGACTGCCGCGCTCGCCCAACATGAGCCAGGAGGTGAGCGAGCAAGCACCAATACTCTATGATATTGGCGCGTGCTCGTGGGGCCACGGCCGGCTCCGCGGGAAGGAGGGAGACTGAGGAGGCACGTCATGAGGCTACACGCCGGCAAGCTCGGGCTCGCGTTCGGCATCGTCTACGCGTTGGCCTTTTTCCTCTATGGCCTTGCGGCGACCCTTTTCGGCTGGGGGATCGAGCTCGTGGGCTTCATCGGGGACTTCTATCTGGGCTTCGGCCCGACGATCGGCGGCGCGGTGATCGGGGCCATCTGGGGCCTGGTCGTCGGCTTCGTCTTCTTTGGCCTGGCCGGTGTGATCTACAACGCGCTCGTCGGGTCGTCCGGGGAGCGGTAGCGTACCCGAGGGCGTTCGCCGGACCGCTCGGGGCCGGGCGCATCGAGGCTCCCCGGGGCCCGCTCAGCGGCGGCGTGCCTGCACCACGTTCGCGACGATGGTCTCCTCGCCGAGCGCCCTCAATGCCTCGAGCCGGTGCAGCCCCTCGACCAACACGTAGCGGTCGTCGTCACGGCGGACCAGGATCGGCGACTGCTGGCCCTCCTCGATGATGCTGAGGGCCAGGGACTCCACCGACTCCGGGTTCAGGGTCTTGCGCCGCTTGACGGGGACATAGACGGCGTCGATGGAGATGACGATGTCCTCCATGGCTCCGCTCCTGGGGCCGGCCCGCGACGGCAACACGCCGCCTCGGCGGGTACGCTAGTCCTCGAGCACGAACGTCAACTCGATGGTTGCGCGGTACTCGGTAATGGCGCCGTTCTCCACCTTGGCTTTCTGCGAAACAACCTCCAGCCCGGTGATCCCGCGCAACGTGGCCGATGCGCGCCTGAGACCCTCGTCGACCGCGTCCTGAAAGCCGCTCGTCGACGATGCGGTGACCTTAGTAACTCTCGCGACAGCCATCACTCCACTCCCTGTCGTTCGCGACCGCTGGAAGGCGTGCGCGCGCTCCGCGGTCGTCTCCGCCGATGTTAGCGCATTCACGGGCGCCCTTCACGCGAAGCGGGCGCGCAGGGAGCGCAGCTCTCCATCAGGCCTCGGGCTGGAAGGTGTAGCACCAGGCCTCGCCCTCGAGGACGGTCTCCCCGTCCTGCCGGGTGATGGTGATCTTGAGCTGGGTGACGGGCTTCGTCGGGTGGACGCTCAGGACCTCGGCCTCGCCGGTGACGGTGTCGCCGATGAACACGGGCGCGGTGAACTTCCAGTCGTGACTCAGGAACACGGTGCCGGGGCCCGGCATGTCCATGGCGACGAGGGCATTGAGCACCCCGGTCGTGAGGCCGCCCTGGACGATGAGCCTTCCGTACCTGGTCCCGGCCGCGAACGCCTCGTCGAAGTGCAGCGGGTTGTAGTCGCCGGTCATCTCGGCGTACATCTCGACGTGTTTCTGGGTGAGCGTCAGGCTCCGCCTGGCTCTTTGTCCGACAGTCAGGTTCATGGGTGCTTCCTCGGGGTGCTGGGGAGCCGCGAAGGGCTGGCGGTCATCGCCCCCGCCACAGTATAAGACGCGTGAATCGGGGTGGTTCAAGGGTTGCCCCACGCGCGCGCGCCGGCCGGCGCCGGAAGAGGGGGTCCGTTGCGCAACGTCCGTGACGTGAAGGCCCCGCGAGGGGCCGAGATCAGCGCCAGGAGCTGGCTTACCGAGGCGCCGCTCCGCATGCTCATGAACAACCTCGATCGCGAGGTGGCCGAGAATCCCGACGAGCTGGTGGTCTACGGCGGCATGGGCCGGGCCGCGCGGAACTGGCGGTGCTACGACCACATTGTCGGGGCCTTGCGGGAGCTGGAGGCGGACGAGACCCTGCTCGTCCAATCGGGCAAGCCGGTGGGGGTCTTTCGCACCCACGAGGACGCACCGCGGGTCCTGATCGCGAACTCCAACCTCGTAGGTCATTGGTCGGACTGGGAGCATTTCCGCGAGCTCGACCGCAAGGGCCTCATGATGTACGGCCAGATGACCGCGGGCTCGTGGATCTACATCGGCAGCCAGGGGATCATCCAGGGCACTTACGAGACCTTTGCCGAGGTGGGGCGTCAGCACTATGACGGCGAGCTGCGCGGCAGGTGGATCCTCACCGCCGGTCTCGGCGGCATGGGCGGGGCGCAGCCCCTCGCGGCCACGATGGCGGGGGCATCGCTACTCGCGGTGGAGTGCCAGTCGAGCCGCATCGAGCGCCGGCTGGAGACCGGATACCTCGATCGGTGGACCGCCTCCCTCGACGAGGCCCTCGCGATCATCGACGAGGCGACCGGCGCCGGGAAGGCCGTATCGGTGGGTCTTCTCGGCAACGCGGCCGAGGTGTTTCCCGAGCTCGTGCGCCGGGGCGTGAAGCCCGACGCGGTCACCGACCAGACCTCAGCCCACGATCCGGCGAACGGCTATCTGCCGGTGGGCTGGACGGTCGAGCGGTGGGAGGCAACGCGCCGCTCGGACCCCGGGGCCGTGGAACGGGCGGCGCGAGAGTCCATGGTCGTCCACGTCCAGGCCATGCTGGATTTCCATCGTCAGCGGATCCCGACCCTCGACTACGGCAACAACATCCGCCAGATGGCCTTCGAGGAAGGGCTCGAGCACGCCTTCGACTTTCCCGGCTTCGTCCCGGCCTATATCCGGCCGCTGTTCTGTCGCGGCGTGGGTCCGTTCCGCTGGGCCGCGCTCTCCGGCGACCCGGAGGACATCTACCGCACCGACGCGAGGGTCAAGGCGCTCATGCCCGACGACCCGCACCTCCACAACTGGCTGGACATGGCCCGCGAGCGCATCCGTTTCCAGGGACTGCCGGCGCGGATCTGCTGGGTGGGGCTGGGGGATCGCGCCCGCCTGGGCCTCGCCTTCAACGAGATGGTGGCCAAGGGCGAGCTCGCCGCGCCCATCGTCATCGGCCGCGACCACCTGGATTCCGGCTCGGTGGCCAGCCCCAACCGGGAGACCGAGGGCATGCTCGACGGCAGCGACGCGGTCGCCGACTGGCCGCTCCTCAACGCGCTTCTGAACTGCGCCTCGGGCGCCACCTGGGTCAGCATCCACAACGGCGGCGGCGTCGGTATCGGCTATTCGCAGCACGCGGGCATGGTGATCGTCGCCGACGGCACCGAGGCGGCGGCGCGACGGTTGGAACGGGTGCTTACCAACGACCCGGGCTCGGGGGTCATGCGCCACGCCGACGCGGGTTATGAGATCGCGCGTGAGTGTGCGCACGCGCACGGTCTGAAGCTGCCCATGCTCGAGGCATGAGCCGGTGACCGGCGATCCCATCCTGCAGCTCGAGCCCGGCGCGCTCACGCTCCGGGACATGCGCAGGATCGCGCGCGCCCCGGTGCGGATCGAGCTGGCCGCGAAGCATATGAGAGCGGCCGAGGCGGCGGCCGACGCGGTAAGGCGCGTGCTCGCCGAGGGCCGCACCGTCTACGGCATCAACACGGGTTTCGGCAGCCTCGCGCAGACCCGGATCGGGCCGGACCAGCTGGGCGATCTCCAGACCAACCTGGTCCTGTCCCACTGTGCCGGAACGGGGCCGCTGCTCGACGACGCGGCGGTGCGGCTGGCCATGGCGCTCAAGATCAACAGCCTGGCGCTCGGCCACTCCGGGTTGCAGCCCGCCATCATCTTGGGACTGGCTCGCCTCCTCGACGCCGGCGTGTATCCCTGCATTCCGGCCAAGGGATCCGTGGGCGCCTCCGGTGACCTGGCGCCCTTGGCGCACATGTCGGCGCCGCTCCTCGGTCACGGCGAGGTGCGGGTGCGCGGCGAGGTGATGCCGGCGAAGGATGGACTGGCCGTCGCCGGGCTCGAGCCTATTGCGCTGGGGCCCAAGGATGGGCTCTCGCTCCTTAACGGGACGCAGGTCTCCACGGCGCTCGCGCTCACGGGACTGTTTGCCATCGAGGACGTGTTCGCGGCCGCCGTGGTTGCCGGGGCGATGTCGGTGGACGCGGTCAAGGGAAGCGACGTCCCTTTCGAGGCGCGGATTCAGAAAGTCCGTGGCCACAAGGGCCAGAGCGATGTGGCCGCGGTGCTCGGCAGGCTCATTGCCGGCAGCGACATCAGGCGTTCGCATATCGACTGCGACCGGGTCCAGGATCCCTACTCGCTGCGTTGTCAGCCCCAGGTGATGGGCGCGTGCCTCGAGACGATGCGGTTCGTGGCCGCCACCCTGGAGACGGAGGCCAACGGCGTCTCGGACAATCCCCTGGTCTTCGCCGAGGAAGACGAGATCCTGTCCGGCGGCAACTTCCATGCCGAACCGGTGGCCATGGCGGCGGATGCCCTGGCGATCGCGGTCGCGGAGATCGCCAACCTCTCGGAGCGGCGGATCGCGGTGCTGGTGGACGAGGCCATGAACGGCGGCCTCCCGCACTTCCTGGTCGAGGAGGGCGGCGTCAACTCGGGCTTCATGATCGCCCAGGTCGCCGCCGCGGCGTTGGTGAGTCAGAACAAGATGCTGGCCCATCCGGCGAGTGTCGACAGCATTCCCACCTCGGCCAACCAGGAGGACCACGTGAGCATGGCGACCCACGCCGCGTGGCGCCTTGGCGAGATGGCCGACAACGCCCGGGGAGTTGTCGCGACGGAGCTGCTGGCCGCGGCCCAAGGGCTCGATTTCCACGCGCCCATGAAAACGTCGGAAAGCCTCCAGCGGGCGCATGCCGGCATTCGGGAACGCGTCGCCCACCTCGACCGCGACAGGGCCTTCGCGCCGGACATCGAGGCCATGAAGGAGATGATCGCCACCGGCGAATTCGTGCCCGAGCTTGCCGCGATCCTTCCTTCCACCTCCTGAGGGCGGCGGCGAAGCGGTGGCCGGCAAGTCCCTGCTCCTGGAAGCAGCGCTGCTGCCGAACGGCTGGGCGCGGGACGTGCGCCTGGAGATCGACGAGGCGGGCACGATCGCCACCGTGGCCGCCGGCGCCCCGGCGGACGGAGCCGAGAGGATCGGCGGCATCGTCGTCCCGGGCATGCCCAACCTCCATTGCCACGCGTTTCAGCGGGCCATGGCGGGCCTGGCGGAGCGCCTCGGCGGCGGTGGCGATGATTTCTGGGCCTGGCGCGAGACCATGTACCGGTTCGTGGAGCGCCTCTCCCCCGAGCATCTGGAGGCGATCGCCGCCCAGCTCTACGTCGAGATGCTGAAGGCCGGCTACACGGCGGTGGCGGAGTTTCACTATCTCCATAACGCCCCCGACGGTGGGAGCTACGACGACCCGGCGGAGCTTTCCGAGCGGGTGGTGAGCGCAGCGCGCGCGGCGGGGATCCGGCTGACGCTGCTGCCGGTCCTCTATCTGACCGGCGATTTCGGCGGCGCGCCGACGACCCCCGAGCAGCGGCGGTTCACCATGACCACCGACCGGTTCGGCCGCCTGCTGTCCGAGCTCGCGACGCGGCATCGGGGCGACGGCGCGTTTCGCCTGGGCATCGCGCCGCACAGCCTTCGGGCGGTGCCGCCGGACGGGCTCGCGGCGGGGGTGGCGTCGGCGCGGGCGCTGGACGAGACGATGCCGGTGCACATCCATGTGGCGGAGCAGCTTCGCGAGGTGGAGGCCTGCATGGCCTGGAGCGGCGCGCGACCCGTCGAGTGGCTGCTCGACAATACGGCGCTGGATGCGCATTGGACGCTCATCCACGCCACGCACACGACACGGGAGGAGATCGACGCCGTCGCCAGGGCAGGGGCGGTGGTCGGTCTCTGTCCCACCACCGAGGCCAACCTGGGGGACGGGTTGTTCGACCTGGCGGGGCTGATCTCGTCGGACGGTAGGTTCGGGATCGGCTCGGACAGCAACGTGACCGTGGATCCGGCCGAGGAGCTCAGGTGGCTCGACTACGGCGGGCGCCTCGCCAGCCGGCGGCGTGTGTCGCACGCCGGCGCGGGCGGCGGCTCGGTGGGCGCGATGCTGTGGAGCCGCGCGGTCGCGGGAGGCGCGCGGGCGCTTGGCCAGGGGGTCGGGGCGCTGGCGCCGGGCCATGGCGCGGATCTCGTGGTTCTCGACCCGACGCATCCGGCCGTCGCCGGCCGGCCGGGCGATCTGGCCCTGGATGGCTTGGTCTTCGTGGCGCTGGGCGGCGGCGGGAGCCCGGTGCGCGATGTGATGGTCGACGGCGCGTGGCGCGTCCGCGACCGCAGCCATCCCAAGGAGGCAGGCATCCAGGCTCGTTACCTGAGCGTGGTCCGCGAGCTCGGAGATTGAGAAGGGGCGGTCCATGAGCGGGTGGGACGCCGTCTGGATCAACGCCAACCTGGCGACCATGGCTCCCGGCGGCGGGCCGTATGGCGCGGTGGCGGACGGTGCTTTGGCGGTTCGAGGCGAGCGCATCGCCTTCGCCGGCCCGATGGCCGAGCTGCCGGGCGAGGTCGCGAAGCCCGGTGCGGGGCGCGTCGTCGATTGCCGTGGGCGATGGATCACGCCGGGGCTCATCGACTGCCATACGCACATCGTCTACGGCGGCGAGCGTGCCCACGAGTTCGAGCTGCGACTGGGCGGCGCCAGCTACGAGGCCATCGCCCGGGCCGGGGGCGGCATTCGAGCGACGGTCGCCGCGACGCGGAAGGCCGGCGAGGACGAGCTCCTGATCTCGGCGCGGGCGCGGGTGGAGCGCCTGATGGCCGAGGGCGTGACCACGATCGAGATCAAGTCGGGCTACGGGCTCGCCACCGAGAGCGAGCTCAAGATGCTGCGGGTGGCGCGGCGGCTGGGCGAGGTGCTGCCGGTGGACACGGTGACGAGCTTCCTGGGCGCCCATGCGGTGCCGCCCGAGTACGAGGGCCGGCAAGGCGCGTACATCGCCCATGTGAGCGAGGAGATGATGGCGGCGGTGGCGGCCTCGGGTCTCGCCGACGCGGTGGACGCCTTCTGCGAGGGCATCGGGTTCAGCCCCGGGGAAACAGCGGCGGTCTTCGAGGCGGCCCGGTCCGCGGGTCTTCCCGTCAAGCTCCATGCCGATCAGCTTTCGGACCTGGGCGGGGCGGCGCTTGCCGCGCGCTTCGGGGCCCTGTCCGCCGATCACCTGGAATACACCTCGGACGCCGGCGTCAAGGCGATGGCGGAGGCGGGCACCGTGGCCGTGCTGCTGCCCGGGGCGTTCTACTTTCTTCGCGAGAGCCGCGTGCCGCCCATCGATGCGTTCCGCCGGCGCGGCGTGCCGATTGCCGTTGCCACCGACAGCAATCCCGGCTCGGCGCCTGTGCTGTCGCTCCTCCTGGCGCTCAACATGGCGTGCACGTTGTTCCGCCTGACGCCGGAGGAGGCGCTTCTGGGCGTGACGCGCCATGCGGCGCGCGCCCTGGGTCTCGACGGGGATCGCGGGATGCTGGCGCCCGGCATGCGGGCGGACTTTGCGATCTGGGACGTCGGCCGGCCGGCCGAGCTTTGCTACTGGATCGGCGGCAATCCGTGCGCCGGCGTGGTCAAGGATGGCCGGGAACGCACGCCGATGGAAGCTTGACGCGGGCACCGGCCGCTAGCATGGTCGGCGTCCCCGGCCATCGGCCTGGTTTCCAAGGGGAGGGAGGTTCGAAGAATGCCTAAACGCGGTTTCAAAGTGATGCTGGCCGAGGCGAACGCGGTCATCGAGTCCGTATCGATCCAGGATGCAGCCTACCTTCTTGACGATCCGGATGTGCTGTTCGTGGACGTCCGGGAAACGGTGGAACGGGAGCAGGCCGGGTTGATACCCGGGTCGATCCACGCGCCCCGCGGTCTTCTCGAGTTCCTGGCCGACCCGGAGAGCCCGCTCTACAGCCCGGCTTTGCAGGCCGACAAGAAGCTGGTGTGCTATTGCGGAACGGGCGGCCGCTCGGCACTCGCGGCCAAGACGCTCCACGACATGGGATACGAGGATGTGGCGTCGCTCGCCGGCGGCTTCGCGGCCTGGCAGGTGGCGCAGGGAAGCTCAGCCGGGTGAGGCCATCCAGGGCCGCGGGTCGAAGTAGAGCTCGATCGTCCTGATCTTTCCTTCCTCGATCGTGTAGCACTCGGCCATGCGCGCGGTGCCGATGGGCACCGTGGTGACGAAGTCGTAAAGCGCGCAGACCTCGCCTCCCTCGGCGATCATCTTCCTGATCTCCACGCGCTCGGTGATGCTCTCGAGCATCGACACCGCTTTGATGAAGTCGTTGGCGTTGCTTACCGCGGTCATGGGACCGCGGAACGAAAGGTCGTCGTGGACCAGTCCGCGCATGGCCTGGTAGTCCTTGCGTTCGAGCGCCTCGAGATAGGCGCGCGCGATGGACTTGGGATCGGCAACCATCCTCTTCCCCCTGTCGACGTGGATGTCATGGTCGTTGGCCGTCAATCTAGGCGAGACGCCCGGCGCCGGTACAACGCTTTCTCGGACAGCCGGCGAGGCTGTCAGCCCGGGCAGTCTCCGACCTCGCCCTCCACCGGCAGGAAGAACCGCTTGCGCTCGCAGGGCGTGAGTTCGCGCGGCACGATGGACCTGGCGTGGTCGATCAAGTCCTGGGTCGTTGGAAACACGGGGAGTATCCGTGCATTGTTGTCACCGGAGACGGTGACAAGATGGGTGCCGTCTGGATTGAACGTCGCGTAGGACGTCCCTTCTCCGTAACTAGGAAGTACCGCGATCTCCATGCCGGTATCCGCGTCCCAGAGGCGCGTTGTGGCCT